>NZ_JBEZFH010000321.1:0-5918 GCF_040649355.1 Sphaerisporangium sp. NPDC049002
GGCACACTGGTAGCCGAACCACGGCGGTTCCGGTTCCCGCCCGCCCGCGCGTCACCTGACCGCGAGAGACGAAGGCGACCCGGCGACCGCGCCAGCCGGCGCCCGGCCGCGCCTGCGGGGGCACCGCCCCGGGCACGGTGAGGGCGGGTACGGGCGTGGGGCCGGTGGCGCGCCCGGCGATCGGCCCGGAGGCCCGCATGGGGACCGGCGCGGGCAGGGAGGAGGCGGGAGCCGTCGGCTCGGGCTGGATGCCGGCCGCCACCATGCGCAGGTAGCCCTCCGCCTCCGCGGCGGTGAACCGCTCGGCGGGGTCCTTGTGGAGCAGGCCCATGAGGACGGGGCCCATCGGCCCCGCAAGGCGCAGAGGCGCGGGCGGGTCGTGCATGACCGCGCCCAGCGTCGCCAGCGGGTTGCCGCGCGCGAACGGCGAGCGTCCCTCCGCCGCGACGTACAGCGTCACCCCGAGCGACCACAGGTCCGAGGCCCGCGTCGCCTGGCCGCCCTCGGCCCGCTCCGGCGCGATGAACGCCGGGGTGCCGATGAGCGTGCCCGTACGGGTGACGGGGGAGTCGTCGTCCAGGGTGGCGATGCCGAAGTCGGTGAGCACGGCCCGGCCGCCCTCCTGGGCGAGCAGGACGTTGTCGGGCTTGACGTCCCGGTGCAGCACTCCGGCCCGATGCGCGGCGCGCAGGGCGGAGAGCACCTGGAGCCCGATCTGCGCCACGCGGTCGGGCGGAAGCGGTCCCTGGTCGCGGACCACGGCTCCCAGCGTGTCGGACGGCACGAGTTGCATGACGATCCAGGGGTGGCCGCCCTCCTCGAACACGTCGTAGACGGTGGCGACACCGGGGTGGCTCACCCGTCCCGCGGCCCGGGCCTCCCGGAACGTACGTAACGAGAAGATCTCACGTTCTGGTCCGGTGAGCTCCGGAGGCGCGATCAGCTCCTTGACGGCGATCTCGCGGCCGAGTATCTCGTCATGGGCCCGCCAGACGGTGCCCATCCCACCGCGGCCGATCAGTTCAAGCAGACGGTAACGGCCTGCCACGACTCGGTCTGTGACCTGGGAGGAATCCGGCATGTCACGCCAGCTACCCCGATTGCCAGGTCACATGCGCCTAAAATCACGACAGGCGTAAACTCTTCGCAAACCTATCGAAATAGGCAGATTCTTCTTTCCAGTCGTCCTCGGTGGTGTGCAGATAGATCGCGACCTGCCGCCCGTCCGCCGTGGTGAGGAGCCGGTCGAAGACGTGGAAACGGCCGGCCCCCTGCGCCCAGGTGAACTCCCAGTCGGCGGCCGGCCGCCCCTTGAAGGTCACCGACCGCAGGGCCAGGAGCGCGTACCCGGGGAGGTTCCCCTTGGCCAGGGCCTGCATCTCGACGTCACGCAGCGCGGTGAGCGGATCGCCGTCGGTCCAGGGGGTCAGGTCGACCAGCAGGTAGCTGCGCGAGCCGGGGGGCCGGAACCACACGCGGGCCTTCTGCCGGTTGTACGCCACCCAGTCGTCCGGCAGGGCCAGGGAGAAGCCCAGCGGGTCGACATGGGTGCCCCAGCCGCCCGGAAGCGAGGGGACGGGGCTGCGGGACGGGGAGGGTGGGGAGCTCGCCGGCACGGAGGCCGACGAGGTGACCGGGGGAGGCGAGACCGGCGTGGAGGTCCCGGCGGCGGTGCCCGCGAACTCGCGGTAGCCGTACCAGCCGGCCAGGCCGATCACGGCCAGGAGCAGCAGCGGCAGGCCGGCGACCAGCGCCAGCCGTAAGCCCGGCGAGCGAGGGCGCCGCGCCCGCCCGGGGGGCCCGGCCGCCACCCGGCGTAACGCCTCGGCCGCGTCGGCGGCGGCCACGCGGCCTTCGGGCTCCTTGCGCAGCAGCCCCTGGATCACCGGAGCGAGCGGCCCGGCGAGTCGCATGGGCTCGGGCTGGTCGTTGAGCACGGCCGCCATCGTGGGCACGGGCGCGCCCCTGTCGAAGGGCGGCCGGCCCTCCACGGCGGCGTACAGCGTCGCGCCGAGGGACCACAGGTCGGACTGGGGGACGGCGGGACGGCCGCGCAGGCGTTCGGGCGGCATGAACGCCGGGGTGCCCGAGAGGTTGCCGGTCGTGGTGAGAGCCGTCTCCTCGGGCATCGTGGCGATGCCGAAGTCGGTCAGGACGACCCGGCCGTCGTCGGTCAGCAAAACGTTCTCGGGCTTGACGTCACGGTGGAGCACCCCGGCGGCGTGCGCCGCGCGGAGCGCGCCGAGGATCTGGGTGCCGATGTCGGCCACCGAGCGGGGGTCGAGGGGGCCGTCCGCGCGCAGGACCTCGCCCAGGGAACGGGACCTGACCAGCTGCATGACGATCCAGGGACGGCCGTCCTCCTCGATGACGTCGTGGACGACGACCACCGAGGGATGGTCGAGGCGCCCGGCGGCCCGCGCCTCGCGGATCGTGCGCCGGTTGAAGGCCACGCGGTCGTCCTCGTTGATCGCGTGGTAGAGGACCTCCTTGACCGCGACGGGCCGGTCGAGGAGCTCGTCGTGGGCCAGCCAGACCACGCCCATGCCGCCACGGCCGATCGCCTCCAGCAGGTGGTACCTGCCGGCGACCCGGCGCTGCGCCTCCGCGGTCACGTCGCCCCGACCCTCCTTCGCCCGTGCTTGCATCGTCCCATAGCCGGGCCTTGGCTGGAGCGTGACCTTTATTTGGCGGGCTTGAAGGTCGCGGCGAGGGTCTCGAAGAGCTTTTTCTTCTTCTTCCAGCCCTCGTCCTGGGTCTTGAAGAGCAGCGCGTAGCCGTTGTTCTTGTCGGTGACGAAGCCGCGGTCGATGACGCGCGAGCGGAACCGGCCGTCGCCGAAGGTGAACTCCCAGTCGGCCGCGGTCTTCCAGTAGTCCTTGACCTCCCTGATGGCGATCAGGTTGTAGCCGGGGAAGTTCCTGCTCATGCCCGGCGCGTCGCGCCGCCAGACCTTCAGGGCGTCGGACTCCGGGCTGGAGGTGTGGTGGACCTCCAGGTAGGTGTGGGAGTCGCCGCGGAAGCGGACCTCGCCGTTGCCCCTCCCGTCGACGCTCCACCCCTTCGGCAGCGCGACGGAGAACCCGCTTGAGTGCTTGTACTTGTGCCAGCCCTCCGGGACGTCCCCTGGGCCGATGGCGGTCGGCTTGGGGCTGGGCGACGGCTTCGCGGTCTCGGTCGGCGAGGCGGTCGGCGAGGCGGGGGGCGAGGACGGCGCGGGGGAGGCGGCCGAGGACGGCGCCGCGGAGCCGCCGGTCGCGGGGGGATCGGCCTGCGTCGAGGAGTGACCGCCGGTCGCGGACGCCTCGCCCGAGGGCGTGCCGGCGTTCCGCGCGCCCAGCCACAGGGCGATGCCCGCCACGACCAGGACCACGGGAACGGCCAGCAGCACGACGCGCAGCATCGGCACCTGGCGGCGTCCGAAGCCGCCGTCCTCGTCGTCGCCGGGCGACATGGGGAACAGCGCCGGTTCGATCGAGGTCGCGGCGTGCTCGACCGAGGTGGCGGGCCCCACCGAGGTGGACGCCGCGGTGAGGGGCCCGGGATCCTCTGACGCGGCGGACGCGGCGGACGCGGCGTAGGGCCGCTTCCGCGACTCGGGCCGCGTCTCCACCTCGCTGCTTCTCGACGGCCTCGGGACGCGCGTCGGCGGGTGTGCCTCGTACCCGTCGGGGGCCGCCACCGAGGCGGCGGCCGGCAGGGAACGCTCCTCGGGCGGCTTCACCGGCTGCACGGGCGCCGCCTTGGGCGTGGCCGCCCGCCCCGTGGTGGGAGCTTTGACGGGCTTCCTCGCGGCCGCGGGCTTCACGGGCTGTACGGGCGCCGAAGGCCTGACCGGCCGCGCGGACGTGGGCGGCTTGACGGGCCGTACGGGCGCGGAGGGCGTCTCGGACGCGTCGGTCCCCCGCGCCGGGGACGCGGCCCTCTCCGCCTCCTCGGCCTCGTGGGGCTCCTCGGACGCGGGACGCGCGGGAGCCTCGCCGGAGCCGGCCCCCGTGGTCACGGGATCCCCCGTGGTCACGGGAACCTCCTCGGACGCGGGAGCCTCCTCGGACGCGGGCGTCCGCTTGGACGACGGAGGCTGCTTGGCGGCCGGGGCCTGCTTGAACGACTGCATCTGCCCGAGCGCCTCGGCCCGCCCGCGTACGTCCGCGGGGGCCGGGGCCCGCCCGCCGGTCTCGACGCGGCCGTCCGGGGTCCTCGGGGCGGGGACCTCCGCCGCCGCGACGTCCGCCTCGCCCGGCAGTGCGGCGTCGGGCCGGGGAGCCTCGGGCCGACGCTGCGGCCTGGCGCTCTCACGGGGCTGCCTCGGCTCCTTCGGCTGCATGCGCGAGGGGCTGGTGGCGGGCATGGGAAGTGGGGTCGCCGGCAGGGTGCGCTGGCTGGTCATGGGCGCCGAGGAACGGTCCTCGGCGATGCTGCGCAGCATGCGCTCGGCCTGGTCGGCGGTCAGCCGCTCGGCGGGGTGCTTCTCCAGCAGCCCCGACAGGACGGCGCCGAGGCGCCCGGCGCGTGTGGCGGGCTCCGGCTCGTCGTTCAGCACGGCGTGCATCGTGGCCATCGCCATGCCCTTGTCGTGCGGCGGCCGGCCCTCGACGGCGGCGTACAGCGTGGCGCCGAGCGACCACAGGTCGGACTCGCGCTGGGCGGAGTGCCCACGGAGCCGCTCGGGGGCGATGAAGGCCGGCGTGCCGACGAGCCCCGTGCGGGTCATCGTCGTGTCGGTCTCCATGCGCGCGATGCCGAAGTCGGTCAGCACCACCCGGCCGTCATCGGTGAGGAGGACGTTCTCGGGCTTGACGTCACGGTGCAGCACACCGGAGGCGTGGGCGTGGCGCAGCGCCTCCAGGATCTGGAGCCCGATCTCGGCGGCCATGCGCATCGGCAGCGGCCCGTCGTCGCGCAGCACCTGGCCGAGGGACCGGGAGTCGACGAGCTGCATGACGATCCACGGCCGGCCGTTCTCCTCGATGACGTCGTGGACCACGACGACGTTCGGGTGCGACAGCCGCCCCGCCGCCCGCGCCTCGCGCAGGGTGCGGCGGTTCAGCTCGGCGACCTCGTCGTCCTGCGGGTCACCGGGATAGCGGACCTCCTTGACCGCCACGGCGCGATCAAGCAGCTCATCGTGGGCGCGCCACACGATGCCCATGCCACCACGGCCTATGGCCTCAAGCAGCTGGTAGCGGTTGGCCACGCGGCGCCCCTGTTGCGGTCCACTCGGCCGTGCTTCCGACATCACCCGCCGCTACCCCCTTCCAGGCCACTGAATCGTCCCATAGAGGTGCGCAGGTGCAAACGCGGCTTCCCGCGTGCCGTCCGGCATCTGAGATGGGGCGTCCACCAGGTGGAGCGCGCCTGATAACCTCGGTGCCATGACTTGCTATTTCATGTTCATCTGCCCGGTTCCCGCGGGGCCGGTCCCTGTCACATGATCTAGCGGCCATCCTCAGCCGGCAGAGGGCGGAGACGAGGGTGTCTCTGCCTTTTCGTCGTTCCAGACCCCCGCCGGCTCGCGGCCGTCGCGGCCGGCGCCCACAGAGGGAGCCGACATGTCATCCACCGGCCAGCCGGGCACGCACACGGTACGGATCGGGAGCCTCACCGTGGGAGACGGCCCCGCGGTCGTCGTGGGAGGCGCGACGGCGCCCACGACGGACGCGGCGTACGTCGACGTGCGGTGGCTGAGCCTGCGCGACGACCGGCACGCCCCCGCGGACCGGCGGCACCGCCATGAAGCCGCCCCCGCCGCCGGGTCCGCCGCCGGGTCCGCCGCCGGGTCCGCCGCCGGGTCCGTCGCCGGGTCCGTCGCCGGGGCGAGGGACGGGGTCGTCCCATCCGCATGTTCCTGACCTTCTGAAGTGACCGAACCCCCACGTGAAGAACGCGAACACCACACGACGCGACGAGATCGCGGC
>NZ_JBEZFH010000322.1:0-5901 GCF_040649355.1 Sphaerisporangium sp. NPDC049002
CGGCGATCCTGCTGTTCCTCGTCCTCGCCGTCACCGACCTCGGCAACAACTCCCCGGCCGCGAACCTGGCGCCGTTCGTCGTCGGCCTCATCGTGCCGGCGTGCCCAGCTCGTCTACCAGAACCCGTACGCGTCGCTCGACCCGCGCTTCACGATCAGCGAGGTGATCACCGAACCGTTGCGCGTGTTCCGCGTCGGCGACCGGGCTTCCCGGCGGGCGCGCGCCCGCGAGCTCGTCGACCGGGTCGCGCTGCCCGCCTCGGTGCTCGCGCGCTGGCCCGCGGAACTGTCCGGTGGGCAACGCCAGCGGGTCGCCGTCGCCCGGGCCCTGGCGCTCTCCCCGGACCTCGTGGTCTGCGACGAGCCTGTCTCCGCGCTGGACGTCTCGGTGCAGGCCCAGGTCCTCGAACTGCTCGCCGAACTGCAGGCGGCAACCGGCGTCGCGTACCTGTTCATCTCCCACGACCTCGCCGTGGTGCGGCAGATCGCCCACCGGGTGGCCGTCATGCGGGCCGGCCGGATCGTCGAGATCGGCACGACCGGCGAGCTCTTCGACCGCCCGGCCCACGCCTACACCCGCGAGCTGCTCGCGGCCATCCCCGGCGGGCGGTACGCCTGACCACCGCGCACCCCACCCGCTCAGCGGCCCCGGTCCACCGGACCCGCCGGACCACCCACCCTCGACCCCCAGAGGACGGCGCCCTTCGCCCCGGACCTGCCCACCTTCGGCGCGCAGGGGACCGTGAAGCCGGACCACACCGGGCGACCTTGCGCGAGAAACCCGGCTTCGAACCGCCGGCCGATCGCCCCGCGCCGACCTGACGCGGGCGGGCCACGCCCCACCGGCCCCGAACGACCGCGAAGCGGACGCTAGACCTAAAACCTACATGACAAGTAGGGTTTGGAGCGGCTCCAGTGCTTCGATTCTCGAAGGTATCCCATGTCAAACCTGTCGCAGTTCAAGCTGGCCGGCCCCGTCGACACCACGACCTACGGGGAGTACCGCATCACCCGCAGGGCCGACGACCCCCGCCCGCTCTACCGATTCACCGGGCGGATCACCGAGGACGGCCCGGCCGGCTTCACGCCGCGCGCCGGCCGGTACCACCTGTACGCGGGCTGGTTCTGCCCGTGGTCGCAGCGGGTGACGATCGCCCGTGCCCTCGCCGGCCTCGACGACGTCGTCAGCGTCTCGTACGTGGACAACGCACGCGACGGACGGGGCTGGGCGTTCCGCGAGCGGTACGGGCCGGACCCGGTCAACGGCTTCACCCTGCTGCGCGAAGCCTACGAGGCGACGGAGGAGGGCTACGACGGCCACATCTCGGTGCCGACGCTGTGGGACCGGGCCACCGCGACCGTGGTCAGCAACGACTTCAAGGGCATCGGGATCGACCTCGGCACCCTGTTCCGGCACCTCGCCAAGCCGCTCGTGGTCACCTACCCCGAGCGGCACCGCGACGAGATCGAGGAGCTCGACGCCTGGATCGGCCCGGCGGTGAACCACGGCGCCGCCGCGGCGGGCCGGCCCGGCCCGGACGGCGCGCGGGCCCGCGCCGCGCTGCTCGACGCGTTCGCCACGCTCGACGAGCGGCTGGCCACCCGGCGATACCTGGTCGGCTCGACGCTGACCGAGGCCGACATCCGGCTGTGGGTGACCCTGGTCCGCTACGACGCCGGACCCAACGCCCACCGTGCCATCAACCCGGGCCTGCATGAGTACCCGCACCTGTGGGCGTACGCCCGGGATCTCTACACCGTGCCTGCCTTCCGGGACACCACCGACTTCGGGTCCTTCACGGTGCCCGGCGCCGAGACACCCGACTGGCACGCCCAGGCCCCCCGCCCGGCCTGACCACCGCCCCCCGGTGATCGAGGTCGGCCCGGCGCGTCCAGGTACGGATCGACCGCGTCATCCGGCGCCCTGGAAGATGAGGTTGTCCGTCAGGGTCACGGTGCCTGTGACCGGGTCGACGTTCCTGTCCTCGGTTATGAGGAAGGCGGCGAGGAGCGCCTTGCCGCTCCAGCCGACGTGCGCGACACCGGCGTTCGGGTAGGTGATCGACACCGTGTGGTGCTTGCCGTCCAGGCCGGTCAGGTCGACGGTGCAGTAGAGGTCGTAGGTGACCACCTGACTCGGCGGGGGCACGGGCAGGGCGACCTTGGCCTCGATGCCCTTCGGGGTCGCCACCGTGGTGCCGCTGGGCTGATGGACCACTTTCCAGTCGACCGAGTTGACCGTGGTCCCGGCGGTCGTGGACCCGAGCTTCATGGTGAGGATCGGGTTGGTCAGTTTCCAGGTCAGTGACTCCTCGCCGTAGCCGGTGGCGCGCACGACGGTGGCCGGAGCCGGCTGGCCGCTGTGGAAGGTCCACGAGAAGCCGGTGTTGGTCGCGGCGACGTTCTGGCCGTTGATCCAGACCCGCCCGTCGACCAGGGAACCGGAGGCGGCGTTCTTGGCGATCACCTTCACCGTCTGGGTGCTGTCGACCGTGACCGGGTCCGGGTCGGTGGACAGCGTCATCTTGCCCATCGTCACGGGCACGTCCGAGCCGGTCATGGAGCTGGTGCACAACTCCTGGGCCGCGTGTACGTAGTCGGGCCGTCCCGAGTCCGCGATGCGCAGTTGCCCGGCCGGGACCGCGACCGTGGTGGAGGTGGCCTCGCGGGCGGCTCGCCACACACCGTTGACATAGCCGGGTCCACGTAGTGCTGTTTTATCTGGAGGGTCGTGCCGACGCCGAACGGGCCGGTGCGGCCCTTGTCCAGCAGGACCGAGACCTGCGTCCAGTCCGGCCAGTCGGCGACCGCCTCCCCGACGGTGACGCCCCCGTACCGCACGGCCACGGTCGCCCCGGGGGCGGCGCCGGTCACCACCAGCCAGTCCATGCACGCGTGCACCAGACTCGCGCAGTACACCGCGCCCAACGGCTTCGGGGCGGCCTGCACGGGTTCCGGCCGGGACGGTTCCCCGCGAGTACCGGTGGCCGTCTGCGTCGCCGTGAGCCGCTTGTCCGCCGACAGGCCGAGCCCGCCCACGGGAATCAGAGTGACACCGTCGGCGCTCGCGGGGACCGAGGCGATCGGCGCTCCTTCGGCGAAAAGGTTGACCGTGCTGCCGTAGTGGGCGTTGTCGACCCGCACACTCGGGCTGATGACGGTCACCGGACCGATGATCTTCGGTGCCGCGAGGATCTCCTCGGCGTCTGCCCTGGGTGTCCCCGTGAAGGCGCCGAGGGCGGTGCCCGCCGCCGCGGCCAGGGCGGCGTTCCTGCCGAGCCGCAGGGCACCACGCCGGCTCATTTCCGTTCCGGAACCCTGCCCGCATCCGCAGGGGCTTACGGGCCGCTCGTCGGTCATCGGCTCTCCAGATCGCCAGAGTGCTCCCGTCGTCCTCAGGATGAGCGGCCGGACGAATCCGAGGAAGGCCCAGGTTTCCGGGCGCGAACGGCGACACCCCGGCCCACCGCCGCGGACGCTTCCGGGTCGGAGCGGAGCCGGGGGCGGGGGCCGTGCCCGTCGAGGCCGTCGAGGCCCTCCGACCAGCATGGCCGGCCTTACCGGGGATCGGATCGACCACTTGGGCGCCACATCGTGCCGCGTCCGGGCGATGTGTCAGGCGTTCGTGGCGCGCCGGGCGCGGAGAGCCCGGAGCTTGTGGCGGTTGCCGCAACGCTCCATCGCGCACCAGCGCCGCGCGCCAGGGCGGGAAGAGTCCACGAACACCATCGGGCAGCCGTCGCTCGCGCACTCGCGGATGCGCCCCGAGAGCGGCCCGGACAGCAACTCGATCATCTCCCGCGCCAGCGTCGACAGTGCTTGCGCGGCCCGCACCGGCGGCGCCCACCCCGCGGTCGTACCGTCGGCGGCGAGCTCGGGGACCAGCGGCGCCGGGGCCGAGGCCTGGTTGATGGTCGCGACCGCCCCGGCGGGGAGAGGGCGGCGCGCCGCCCGGGCGTGCGCCGCGTCCCAGATCGCCTGGCGGAGGGCCTTGGCAGCGGTCAGCTCCCGGGCCGTCACAGGGACCGTCATGACCACAGACAGTGGCGGCTGAGCCAGCCATTCGCCCAGGTCGGCAGGCACGTGGAGGATCTCGAACACCGCGTACCGGCCCTCGCCGCCCGTGTGGGCGAAGTCCAGGCATACGGCGCCGGCGTCGAACCAGAACGACCCTCCCTTGGGGTCGTACAACATTCTCCCCGTTGCGTTCGCGCGCATGAAACCACTATAAGTGGTGCCGTGTGAAACCACTAATACCGGTGTCACGGGGCAGAGGAGGACGAGATGAGCACACGGCACATCAACCCCGAGGGACTCCATCGCAGCCCGGCCTTCAGCCAGGCCGTGGTGGTCGAACAGCCTACGAAGACGATCTACATCGGCGGGCAGAACGGCGTCGACGCCTCTTGGGGGGCTTATTCGGCCACGTCGAACAAGCGAAAGCCCTCAGCCTGAATCGCTTCCGGCCGAGGGCTTACGTCTCTCGCGACGGATCATGACGTTTCACGGCTCAAGACGCACGTCGCGCCTCAGGTCAGAACGGCCAAGCGGCGTTCTTTCCCGCTTCGAGGCGGAAATGGCCCCAGAGGACATGAACGCGGAGGTGTCCACGCCGTACCGGGACGTCCAGTAGGCCAACACCTCGCCGGGCTCGTCGGCACGCTGAAGAACCGACGCGACGAGCTGCCGGTTGCCCCCTGCAGTCCTGCGGCGAGACGCGCCTTGACCGCCTCCAACGCGGCGACGATCGGGGCCGACCGCATGTTGCCCTCACCGCGGAGCCACGGGAGGAACCGGGACAGCCACTCGAAGCCCTCCACCGCCACCTGGTGGACGAGACGGCGGAACCGGTCGTCGCGGTGGTCGGCCCTCTCGTAGAAGGTGTCTTCCCCGACCATGTTGGACACGGCCAAGAGAAAAAGCTCACTTAGCGTTCCCCACAGTATCGGTTCCCGTGAGGAGTCACATCTGGATTTAGGGTGGGCCGGAGTTGTCAGCGCTCAACTCCGGGCCGTGTGAGCTGACGCGGGCTCGGTCGGCGCCCTGCGCGGCGACGCCCGGCCCCTCGCGTGCGGCGAAACGCGTCAGCTCAGGCCGAAATGTGGCAGGCAGGGCTCCAGACCGTGAAGCCCGATGGGGATCGGGCTCGTGAACGTGTCCTTGTTCAAGCGCAGACGCTGGGCGATGGCGCGACGGCCGCGCACATTGTGGACCGACAGGCCATCGGGCTGGTAACCGAGTTTGCGGGAGACGGCCAGCGAGGCGCCGTTGTGCTCGAAAGCGGCAGAGATCGCTGACAGAGCGCCAAGACCGGTGAAAGCCAAATGGAGAACGGCGGCGCGCATCTCGGTGCCAAGGCCATGCCCTTGACAAGAACGACCGAGCCAGGAGCCCGTATGCACCTCGCGGGTGACGGCGAAGTCGGTGGCGGACAAGTCCTGGAACACCGATGGCCCGTCCGTCGCGGATGACGGCGAAATTGCAGCACCAGCGTTCGGGCCGCCACCGGGCGATCTCGCCGAGGTTGGACAGGACGACGTTTCTCGGGAGTTCGTCGCTCGGGACGTCGGTCCACGGTGGGACGAAGGGCATCACTTCGGGGTCGTGGATGCCCTCAGCCGCCTGATCGGCCAGCTGATGGAGGTCCTCCAGTGTGGGCAAGCGCAGTTCCAGTCGGGGCGTGGTCAAACGCAGCTTGAATAGAGGCCAGTGATCGGGCATGGATACAGACTGTCCAAGACGCTGCAAGGGCGGCAAGAAGCCCTCTTGAGAATCACGCGATGACGTCATGCGACCGCGGGCCCGAGCCCTCCCTGCCAAAATAGACAGAGGTAGCAAACAGGTATAAAACTCTGTGTCGAGGGTGGGTAAGGAGACATCCGTTCGTGGGAGCAAGCAAGCC
>NZ_JBEZFH010000323.1:0-5884 GCF_040649355.1 Sphaerisporangium sp. NPDC049002
CCCGCACGGCGGACCGTGGCTGTGGCTGGGCGTGTTCGGCGCCGGGGTCTACGGAGGCTACTTCGGCGCCGCGCAGGGCGTGGTGCTGATCGGGCCCGGTGCGTGCCGAGGTCAGTGGCGCGGCCTGTCCAGTAGCTGTCGAGTTCGTCCTGCGGGATGAGTTCCAGCGCCAACTGGCGCAGCGGCAGGTCAGGGGACCCGTTGTCCAGTTCAGTCCAGGGGGCGAAGACGCCGGCGTCGCGTTGCCGTATCGCCTTCATGTGCAGCCTTCCAACGAAGGCTGCACAGGCTCTGTACTGCTGATGCAGCATTTCCGGGATATGCGGCCTGACCAGGCTTACGCGTAGCTGGAGACGGTCGACGTCATCAGCATGCCGTCCCGATGTGAGGTGCCCGAGCGCGTCACGAAGACTGGGCCGGGTGATGGCTTCCGGGTACTCGGTGTCGGTCAGGACGTCGTATAGGAGCTCGACACCTCCCATGAGACGCCGCTGCTCCACAAGGCACTTCCATAGTTCGTTTACCGCCCTGACGCGTTCCTCATGGACGATGCTGTTGGTGAACAGGCGCCTGACATCGCCTGAGTTCGCCCTGATGCTGGCCGCGCCCCGGCGGATGAGGATGTCGCCTGAGCGGAAGAGGGGCTGCCTGTCGTTCGTGATCTGGCCGTCCAGCGCTGCTAGAAGGGGCTGGGCGAAGCGGCGCCGGAAGTGGATCATCCCGTACCGTTTTGCCTCGCTCGTGCCGGGCGCGGCCAGCGTGTGCTCAGCCGCCACCACGATGAAGTCGCCATCGATGTACTTCTCGATCGCCCTGCGGATGATCGTGGTGTCGATCCGCTCAGAGTCGGCGAGGCCGACATGATCGTAGTCATCCGTCACGCCGGCGATGATTGTCCCCCCACCTGGCAGGTTGCAGAAGGCGAGCGCGTCCTTCGCGAGGTTGACTCGGACGGAAGTGCTCGTGATATCACCCAGCGTGGCCTTGAAGTCCCATTCATCGCCTTCCCCTCGCACGGACACGAGTTGCTCGAATGCCTGTTGCGAAATGCGGTCCTGGTAGTCGGCGGTGGTCTGGTGTGGCTGGCTGAACGTGCTCGACACGGAAAAGCCCTCTCAGGGAGTGGCGGCTGGTCAGCCCTCGACAGCGGCTGTGAGGGTCTTGTGGACGACGCCGATTGAGACCTTGACCCCGGCGGCTATGGTGCGGATGGATTCCCCGCGTCTGCGGCGGTCGAGGATCGCGGCGCGTTTGTCGTCGTCGACGACGGGTCGGCGGCCGCCGGCCTTGCCTTGCTTGCGGGCGGCCTCCAGGCCGTTGAGGGTTTTCTTGACGATGTCGCGGTGCCGGTCCTCGGCCAGGGCGAGGGCCAGGTCGAGCAGGAAGGAGCGTTCGGTGTGCTCGCCGGCCGCGATGCCCTCCAGGACCTTGACGCCGATCCCGCGCTGGAACAGGTCGTTGAGGACGATGAGTCCGTCCAGGAGGTTGCGGCCGAGCCGGTCGACCTCCAGGACGGTCAGCAGGTCGCCCTCGCGGATGTAGGACAGCGCGGTGAGGAGCTCGGGCCGGTTCGCCGTGGCGAGCTTGCCGCTCGTCTTCTCCTCGATGACCTTCAGGCAGATCGGGTCGAGGGCGTCGTGCTGCCGCTGGGTCTTCTGCTTGTCGGTGCTGACCCGGACCAGGCCGATGAGCGCCATCGCGAACACCCCTTCGTTCATCAAACGTCTCGTTCGAGGAATCCGAACGGTAACAGATCACAGTCGAAGATGAACGGGAAAATGAACGACCGAACCGGACACGCCGCATGGAGGTCCTGATCCGGCGGGCTGCCCTGCTCGCGTTCGTCAAACGTTCGTTTGCTGAACGGTCGGATCGGGTGACAGACCGGTCGATAGAGTCGCCGGACACGGTTGGGGAGGAAGACGCGGATGAGCAAAAATCTCGGTGGCTACCAGACGATAACGACGGTTATCAAGAGCCTCGGTGGGCCCACCAAGGCCACAGTCATCGTCGGGTCCGTGGTCGCCACGAGCGGCTATGCGGTCCTGCGAGGTGCCGAGGCCGGAGTGAAGAAGGTCGTCAAAGCGGCTCTCGCGAAGAGGAACGCGCCCTGCGCGACGAAGGACCAGGTCTTCGAGGTCATCTCCGACGGCGAAGACGGCAGCGGCCTGAGGCTGAGCGTCGGCGACGAGTACCACGTGATGGAGTGCGACGGGGACGCCGTCCAGATCGAGGTGCTTGGCGATGCCGACAACCCCTACTTCGTGTCCGCCGAGTTCTTGAGGTCGGTCTCGGGCTTCCCGGCAGAAGACGCCGACTCCGCGAACGGCCAGTGACGATAAGACAACTTGCCGGCCGCCGCAGAGCCCTCGGGTGTGTCCCGGGCCGGTTAAGACGGAGGGTCGTCCGCACTCGGAATCCACCGCGCCCGGATCTGCTGCGCGGCGTCCAGGGCGGCCCGTCCGACTACCTGGCCGGACTGGTCGTCGGTGGTGTCCAACGCGACGTACATCGCGGCTTCGACGGTCCTCCACTCCTCTTCGAGCTGCCGCCGGGTGATCCCGTCGTACCGCCCCAGCTCCCGGTAAATCCGGCGGGTCTGGCGCAGCAGGTCCTGCGCCGACCAGGCCCTGTTCCAGCACCGCGCCACCACGGCGCTGACAGCGGCCGGTCGCCGGTTCCCGCGCCGCTGACGACCAACGCCGGGCAGACAGTCCTGCACGTGGACGAGGCGGTGTTCGCGGCTGTCGCGTGGGTGGACGGCGAGCACATCGCGGGAGCCCGGTGGAGCCTGCGCCAGTGCCGCCAGGTCGGCGAGCTGCTGGGAGCCATCCACGCGGGCCTGGCCCAGGCGCTGCCCGGCGGGGTCGGCCCGATCGTCCACCGGGTGCCGGAAGCGGCCCAGGCCAAGGCCGACCTCGACCACTACCAGGCGTTGATCGACGAACGTCCCCGGCTGGACGACTTCGACCGCGCGGCCCGTGCACAGCTCTCGGCGCGGCGTGAGCTGCTGGAAAGCGTGGGCCATCTGCGGCCCGACGACAGCGCCGCCCTGGAACCGGCCGGGTACGTGCACGGCTACTTCCACCCCCTGAACCTGCTGTGGGACCGTTCGGGGCAGGTGGTGGCGGTGCTCGACTGGGACCGCATGGGACGCCGCCGCGCGTACGCCTACGAGCTGGCCCGCTCGATGACGCTGATGTTCGCCGACCCCGGCACCGGGGTTGTGGACCTGGAGCGGGCGGCTGCGTTCACCTGCGCCTACCGCGGCGTCGTCGCGATCGGCGAGGAGCAGTTGCTGAGCCCGTTGCGCCGCCTGTGGTGGGAACGGATGTGCGATCCGTGGCAGTTGAACTGGCACTACGTACGGCATGACACCTCCTGCGATCACCTGTTCGCCTCGGACTGCACTCTGCTGGAGTGGTGGACCGGCCATCTGGAGCTGGTGGAGCAGGCCCTCACCACCCGGTAAGGAGCGGCTGGTCGACCGCCCGGAGATCTCGCCGACCAGCACAGTCACGACGCGAACGTCTCGGCGCGCCCCGCGCACCCGGTTTGGTGGCGGCCGGAGGGTAACGGCGGAGCCGCGCGCAGGCGTACCGGCTGATCGACATCGCGGCCACCGCCGGGCGTCTGCTGGCCGCGGCGACCACCGTGGCCGGAGTGTCTCCCGCGGGTGACACCCTTGGGCTGTCCGGGCGGGCGCTGCGCGATGTGAGGGGGCGGGTCGAGCAGGTCGCCGCGACGCTGTCTGATCTCATCGACCAGGCACGGAGCACGGGTACGGAACTCACCGGCGATGACGTCGCCGCGCTGCTCCGCCGTGCGGTGGAACAGGTGCGCAACCCGTCCCCGCTCCCCTCGCCGGCCGACGAGCGTCCCGAGGTTCAGCGGGGGCCGCCGCATGGTCGAGACGTTGTACGAGTCCGCGGTCGAGGTCGGGATGATCTGCCTGGAGATCGCCCCTGCGCACGTGTCGGAGCAGGACGCCTCCCCGGTCCTGGCCCTCTACGCCGAGGAGATCGGCCTGGATTTGCCTGCGGTGTTGGCGCGCCGGCGTTCTGCCATCACCGGGGACCGGCGCTGCCTGCTGTCCTGTGACAGCGAACCTTGAGTTGTGACAACGAAGGTTGAGCGGTCAGCGCGTTGTCTGGTTGTGGACATAGAGCCTGATCCGGCCGTAGGAGATCGAGACGTCGTGCTCGTCCATGAGTCGTGTCCAGATCTCTGTAGGGCGGTGACCGTTCTCGATCATGGAGTCGATGAGGTGCTGGACCGGATCGATGACCGAGGGGCGGCGGGGTAAGGGCTTGCGGGCCGGAGGCTCGGGGTTGGTGAGGGCGGCCTTGATCGTGCGCTCGGTGACGTGATGGCGCCTGGCCAGGGCGCGCATGGACAGGTTTTCGGTCTCGGCGTCGTGGCGGATCCTCCGGTAGAGCGCTGCCTTATCGAGGCGTTTGGGCTTGGTGGAAGGGCCCGGTTTGTCTCGACCGGGAGCTGGGCCAGCGTCGGAGAGCGTCTTTCGCAGCACCTGAGGGGTGCGTCCGGATAAGACGGCGAGTCGTTCGAGACGCGGCTTGCCGAACCACGTCGGTGGGCCGGCGAGGAAACCGTGCAGGTAGCTGGGCTTGAGGTGGTTGGCCCGGGCCAGACGGCGGATGTAGGAGCCGGTGGTTTCGCCGGATCGGGGACGGACCAGGATCGGAAGCGAAACGAGCCGCTCGTCCGGGACGTTGTTCATCGGCTGGGGCCGGTCTTGGCGCGGGCGCGGGTGGTCTCGGCGGTGTGATCCAGCGGGACGGCGTCCAACCCCTTCCTGGTGATTCCTTCGGTGCCGGTGAGGATGGCGTCGAGGGCGGCTCCGCGGATCTGGTGGGACAGGGCGCCGATCATGCCGCCGGTGCGGTCGTGCAGGTAGCGGTCCAGGCTGGTGAGGGTGCCGGGCTTGTGGGCATGCAGCAGCAGCGTCTGTTCCAGGGTGGCGACCAGGCCCTGCCATTCCGGGCCGTAGGGGAACGGCTGGGTGGTGATGAGGGTGAAGCGTCCGGCGATCTGCGCGCCGCGGGTGCCGGACAGCAGGTCGCTGTGTTCGATGTCGATGCCGGCATAGACGAAGGTGGCCGGGATGCGTTCGGAGAAGTATTTGAGGGTGTCGGCGACCTCGGCGCCGGTGCGGCTGGTCAGCGAGATGTTGTGCAGTTCGTCGACCAGGATCAGTCCGCAGCGGGTGTCGGTGAGCACGCCCACGACGGCCTCGATGATGTCGGTGATGTTGAGCCGGCTGCGGACCGGCAAGCCGAGGAAGCGGCCGAACTCGGCGGCGACCATGCGGGCGGTGGCAGCGGGTGGGACGGTGATGTAGACGACCGGGATCCGGTCGTCAGAGTGCGGGTGACGGGCCCGATCCAGCAGTTCGTGGGCGCGTCCGAGCTGGGTGATGGCGATGGTCTTGCCAGTGCCGGCCGGGCCGGAAACGATCAGCCCCCGGCGGGCGCTGATCGCGTGCCGGTTGAGCAGCACCAGGCGCCGCCCGCAGGTCACCGTATGGCGGACGGCGGAGGTGGCCACCACCAGCAGCCGCGCGTGGTGGTCGAGCCGGGCTTCGTCGTAGGCGTCGCGCTCGATGCCGGGTAACCGGGCGTAGTCGGCGGCGTTCAGCAGGGCGGGCGGGGCCGGTGGCTCGGCCAGCGACCGCCGCCAGCCGGGGATGGTGGTCAGGTGCTGCCCGGACTGCTCGTCAGCGGCCTGCAGGGCGGTGCCGGTGAGGTGGCCGCGGTCGCTCACGAGCGTCTCCAGGGGTTTTCCAGCGGGTCGAACAGTCCCAGCGGGATCACCTTGGCCAGCGGCTCGTCTGTGGTCTCGGCCGGGCCCTGGCCTGATGCGG
>NZ_JBEZFH010000324.1:0-5857 GCF_040649355.1 Sphaerisporangium sp. NPDC049002
GCGTGGCCAGGGACCTCGGCTACCTCAGGGTGCCGCCGGGGATCCTCGTCGACTCCCGGGAGATCGAGGCGGACGCGGTCGAGGGCCCTGGCGAGCTCCTCGGGGTAGTCGCTGGTGAACGTCACCCACTCGCCGCTCGCCGGGTGGTCGAACGCCAGCGAGACCGCGTGCAGCCACTGGCGGGTCACGCCCAGCCGGGCCGCGAGCGTGGGGTCGGCGCCGTAGGCCAGGTCTCCGACGCAGGGGTGCCGCAGGGCCGACATGTGGACCCGGATCTGGTGGGTGCGGCCCGTCTCCAGCTTGATGTCGAGCAGCGACGCCGCCCGGAACGCCTCGATGGTGTCGTAGTGCGTGATCGACGGCTTGCCCCCCGCCACGACCGCGAACCTGCCGTCGCCGGCCGGGTGCCGGTCGATGGGGGCGTCCACGGTGCCGCGCAGCGGATCGGGATGCCCCTGGACCATCGCGTGGTAGTGCTTCTCGACCGTGCGCTCCTTGAAGGCCCGCTTGAGCCGGGAGTAGGCCATCTCGCTCTTGGCGACCGCCATCACCCCGGTGGTGTTGGCGTCGAGGCGGTGGACGATGCCCTGGCGCTCGGCCGCGCCGCTGGTCGCCACCCGGTGCCCGGCGCCCAGCAGGCCGCCGAGGACGGTCGGGCCCGTCCAGCCCACGGTGGGATGCGCCGCCACGCCGATCGGCTTGTCGATCACGATGATGTCGTCGTCCTCGTACAGGACGCGCATGCCCGGGACGGGCTCCGCCACCGGCGCGGGCATGGTGGGCGGCGGGGGGATCACGACGTCGAGCCACGCGCCCGCGCGCACCCGGTCGGACTTGGCCGCGGCCGCGCCGTCGACCTGGACGTCACCCGCGGAGATCAGCTCGGCGGCGAGGGTGCGGGAGAAGCCGAACAGCCGCGCCAGCGCGGCGTCCAGGCGCTCCCCCTCCAGCCCGTCGGGAACCGGGAGGCTGCGCTGTTCACCCATGACGCTCATCTCCACGCTCCCCCTGCTCGTCCTTGCCGCTCTGCGTCGTGGTGTGCTCGTCCCCCACGCGGGACCCGTCGATCTGGTAGCCCCGCCAGGCGAGGAAGACCGCGAGGACGCCGCCGCAGACGATCGCCGAGTCGGCGATGTTGAACACCGGGAAGTGCGTGACGGGGAAGGCCTCGATCCAGTCGACGACGTGTCCCTGGAACGGGGCGGGAGAGCGGAAGACGCGGTCGGTGAGGTTGCCGATGGCGCCGCCGAGCAGCAGCCCGAGCGTGATCGCCCAGGGGACGCTGCGGAGCTGGCGCGCCGTGCGCAGGATGGCGATGACCACACCGGCCGCGATCACCGTGAAGATGATCGTCATGCCGGTGCCGATGCTGAAGGCGGCGCCCGAGTTGCGGATCACCCGCAACCGGAGCAGGTCGCCGGCCACGCGGACCGGCTCCCCGCCCTCCAGGAGCCTCACCACAAGGGTCTTGGTGACGAGGTCGAGCACGTAGATGAGCACCGCCACCACCGCGAGGGAGCCGATGCGCTTGCCGCGGAGCGGCTCCGTCCCGTCGGTGGTCTCCGGCGATGCGTTCAGCGACGCTCCTCCCGCTGCTTGCACGACACGCATAGCGTCGCCCTCGGGAACGCCTGGAGGCGTTCCTTGCCGATCGGCTTGTGGCACGATTCGCACACTCCGTATGTTCCTGCGTCGATGCGGGCGAGCGCCCGCTCGTTCTGCGCGACCAGATCTCGCGCATTCAGGGTAAGGGCGATCTCGCGTTCCCGCTCATAGGTCTTGGCCCCGGCATCGGCCTGGTCGTCTCCCGCGCTGTCGCTGATGTCCCCCGAGGCGATCTGCGACTCGGAGCGGGCGACCTCGGCGTTGAGCTCCTCGATCTCACCCTGGAGGCGTTTGCGGACCTCGGAGATCTCCCCGTTGGTCCAGCCGGCGGCGCCGTCCGTTTCGGTGACGGTCTTCGCCGCACGCGTCATACCGGCCATGAAGGCCTCCTCGCCGATCGCCATGAGCCATGAGCAGTGCGGGAAGCATAGGTCGGCCATATCGGAAGAACAAACGACGCGCCGACCGTTTACGTCATCAGTAACAGCGCAGCCCTTTCGGTCAATTCCTGCTCATTACCGATGATCTCCAGGATCTTATCCGTGCTTGTCGCTCCACTTACCAGGCGTACCTCCGCGAGCCGCACGTCCGAGGAGGCCACGGCCACGCGCGCCTCCTCCGCCGCCTGCCTTTCCGCCCGCCGCGCGGGCGTCCGCGTTCACCCCGTTCGCGACGCCCCGGTAAGCGGCGGCCGGCCGTACCCCGGCGTCACCGCATAAACGGGTCGGCGCTCGGCCCGGGGTGGGATATCGTTTTAGATTGCAAGGCGTTGATGGGGACGAGTACCTCCGTGCCCTACTCGCACGAGCGACCCGGGGACGGTGCGAGCCCGGGGCGAGAGCCGGAGGGAAGATCACCCCGGAGCCGCCGGAGGAACGGCAGCGATCAGCTCGACGGCTGCGCGCGGCCCGGTAGAACCGGCAGCGATGACAAGAGTGGGCCTCTTTTCGGGAAAGTTCTCCGGAGGGGGTCAAGGAGGGTGGTACCGCGGGGCCGTCGGCCTCGTCCCTCCACGCCATGGAGAAACGCTCGCGTGGAGGTATGCCCCTACGATGTCCGCACCCTACTTCCGCCCGCTCCCCGCGCAGGTCGACCTGCCCGCCTTCGAGGCGGAGGTGCTCGACCGCTGGCGCGACGGCAAGGTATTCGAACGCTCGCTCGAACAGAACGCGGACGGCCCGTCCTGGATCTTCTTCGAAGGGCCTCCCACCGCCAACGGCATGCCCGGCGTGCACCACATCGAGGCGCGTGTCTTCAAGGACGTCTTCCCCCGCTACAAGTCGATGCGCGGGTTCAACGTCCCCCGCAAGGCCGGGTGGGACTGCCACGGCCTGCCCGTCGAGGTCGCCGTCGAGCGCGAGCTGGGCCTGTCCGGCAAGCCCGAGATCGAGGCGTACGGCATCGCCGAGTTCAACGAGCGCTGCCGCGAGTCGGTGCGGCGCCACGTGGACGCCTTCGAGGAGATGACCGAGCGGATGGGCTACTGGGTCGACATGTCCCAGGCCTACCGCACGATGGACCCCTCCTACGTCGAGGCCGTCTGGTGGTCGCTGAAGGTCATCTGGGACAAGGACCTGCTGTTCCGCGACTTCCGCATCACCCCGTACTGCCCGCGCTGCGGCACCGGCCTGTCCGACCACGAGCTCGGCCAGCCCGGCGGGTACGAGAACGTCTCCAGCCCGTCGGTCTACGTGCGGATGCCGGTGACCTCCGGCCGCTTCGAGGGCGCCGACCTGCTCATCTGGACCACCACGCCGTGGACGCTCGTGTCCAACACCGCCGTGGCCGTCCACCCCGACGTGACGTACGTCGTCGCGGCCAAGGACGGCGAGCGGCCGGTCGTCGTGGCCGAGCCGCTGGTTTCGAGCGCGCTCGGCGAGGACTGGACGGTCACCGAGCGCGTCCAGGGCTCCGAGCTGGAGCACACGCCGTACGCGCGGCCGTTCGAGCTGGTCGACATCCCCGGCGCCCACTACGTGGTGCTGGCCGACTACGTCACCGTCGAGGACGGCACCGGCCTGGTCCACCAGGCTCCGGCGTTCGGCGCCGACGACATGACGACCTGCAAGCGGTACGGCCTGCCGGTGGTCAACCCGATCGGCCCCGACGGGCGCTTCCTGGCCAGCGTGCCGCAGGTCGGCGGCCGGTTCTTCAAGGACGCCGACGAGGGGCTCACCGAGGACCTGCGGGCCCGCGGCCTGCTGTTCCGCGGCAGCCACTTCGAGCACAGCTACCCGCACTGCTGGCGGTGCCACACGCCGCTGCTCTACTACGCGCTCCCCTCCTGGTACATCCGCACCACCCGGATCAAGGACCGGCTGCTCGCCGAGAACGAGCGCACCAACTGGTTCCCGGCCACGATCAAGGAGGGCCGCTACGGCGAGTGGCTCCGCAACAACGTCGACTGGGCCCTGTCCCGGTCGCGTTACTGGGGCACTCCGCTGCCGCTGTGGGTGTGCTCGGCCGACGAGTCCCACGTGACCTGCGTCGGGTCGCTGAAGGAGCTGGGCGAGCACGCCGGGCTCGACCTGTCGGCCCTCGACCCGCACCGGCCGTTCGTCGACGACGTCACCTTCGCCTGCCCGACCTGCGGGGCCGAGGCCCGCCGCGTCCCCGACGTCATCGACGCCTGGTACGACTCCGGCGCCATGCCGTTCGCCCAGTGGGGCGCCCCGCACGTGAACAACGACGTCTTCGAGAAGTCCTACCCCGGCCAGTTCATCTGCGAGGCGCTCGACCAGACCCGCGGCTGGTTCTACTCGATGATGACCGTCGGCACGCTGGTGTTCGACCGGTCGGCGTACGAGAACGTGCTGTGCCTCGGCCTGATCCTCGCCGAGGACGGCCGCAAGATGAGCAAGCACCTCGGCAACGTGCTCCAGCCGATCCCGCTGATGAACGAGCACGGCGCCGACGCGCTGCGCTGGTTCATGGCGACCTCCGGCTCCCCGTGGGCGCCGCGCCGGGTGGGCCACGGCACCCTGGAGGAGATCGTCAGGAAGGTCCTGCTGACCTACTGGAACACGACCTCCTTCTTCACGCTGTACGCCAACGCCGAGTCGTGGTCGCCTGGGCGGCTGGCGGAGGCCCCCGCGTACGCCGACCGCCCGCTGATCGACCGCTGGGCCCTGGCGGAGCTCAACCGGACCGTCTCCGACGTAACCGACGCGCTGGAGACGTTCGACACCACGCGGGCCGGGCGGCGGCTGACCGAGTTCCTCGACGACCTGTCCAACTGGTACGTCCGCAGGTCCCGGCGCCGGTTCTGGTCGGGCGACGTCTCGGCGTTCGCCACGCTGTACGAGTCCCTGGAGACCGTGACGCGGCTGATGGCGCCCCTGGTGCCGTTCCTCACCGACTACCTGTGGGACGTGCTGCGCGCCCCCGAGGCGCCCTCCTCGGTCCACCTGACCACGTGGCCGGAGGTGAACCAGGACCTGCTCGACTCCGGCCTGTCGGAGCAGATGGCCCTGGTACGCCGCCTGGTGGAGCTCGGCAGGTCGGCGCGCGCGTCCAGCGGCGTCAAGACCCGCCAGCCTCTCGGGCGCGCGCTCGTCGGCGCCTCACGCTGGGCGTCCCTGCCCGGCTCGCTGCGCGAGCTGATCGCCGAGGAGCTGAACGTGCAGGCGCTGGAGGACCTGTCGTCGTTCTCCGCCGACCTGGTCTCCTTCACCGTCAAGCCGAACTTCCGCACGCTCGGCAAGCGCTTCGGCAGCGGCACCAAGGAGGTCGCGGCCGCCATCACGGCCGCCGACCCGGCGGCGCTGGCCGCGAAGGTCCGCGCGGGCGAGGCGGCCACGGTGGTCGTCGACGGGTCCGAGGTCGCCCTCGGGCCGGACGAGCTGATCGTCACCGAGCAGCCGCGGGCGGGCTGGGCCGTCGAGACGGGCGCAGTCGGCACGGGCACCGGCGAGACCGTCGCCCTCGACCTGACGGTCACGCCCGAGCTCTCGCGTGCCGGCCTCATCCGCGAGGTCATCCGCCTGGTGCAGGACGCCCGCAAGTCGAGCGGCCTTTCGATCACCGACCGCATCTCCCTGTGGTGGTCGGCCTCGGGCGACCTCGCCGAGGCCCTGCGGGCGGACGGCCAGAGGGTCGCCGACGAGGTCCTGGCGACCACGATGACCGAGGGGGCACCCGCCACCGACCTGCCCGGACCCGGCCGCGTCCACGATCACCGGGAGGATCAGCGCGGAGTAGCTGTCGTACAGGCCGAGCTGGTTGAGCACCAGGAACTTCGGGATGAACAGCA
>NZ_JBEZFH010000325.1:0-5714 GCF_040649355.1 Sphaerisporangium sp. NPDC049002
CCCCCGGCGATGTCGGCCAGTCCCACAAGCGCGGACACGACGGAGCTCTTGCCGCAGCCGCTCTCGCCGGCGAGTCCAAGGATCTCTCCTTCGCGGTGTCGCCGGCCTCGCCGCGCGTCTGCAGGTCGTTCAGCTGCGAGTGCAGGTCGTTGTTGTTGGCGCGCAGCTGCGCGGTGACCTTCTCGGTGGACGCGACCAGCGGGGCGTTCAGTACCGTGCTGCCGAGCACGATGCCGACGGCCAGCGCGAGGAAGATCGCGACGATGGAGACGAGGTGATAGCGGAAATCGATCACGAGAAGAGCCCGACCAACCAGAAGATGAAACCGTTCCAGGCGTCCCGAAGTCCGTTCAGCCAGACCTTGCCCATCGGCGAGAACCACAGGACCACGCCCACGGTGAAAAGTGCGGTGGCCACGAGCAGCAGCAGGGAGCCGACGGAGATGCGGCTGCGGTAGAGCCTGCTCACGCCCTTGGCCTCCACGAGCTTGCCGCCGACCCGCAGCCGGGTCAGGAAGGTGCTCGCCATGCCCGACCGGCCCTTGTCGAGGAACTCCACCAGCGTGCCGTGCGTGCCGACCGCGACGATCAGGCTCGCGCCCTTGTCGTCGGCGAGCAGGATCGCGATGTCCTCGCTGGTGCCTGTCGCGGGGAAGACCACGGCCTCCTGGCCGAGCTGCCGCACGCGCTCAAGCCCCGGCGCCCGCCCGTCGCGGTAGGCGTGCACGACCAGCTCGGCGCCGCAGCAGAGCGCGCGCTCGGAGACCGAGTCGAAGTCGCCCACGATGAGATCGGGCAGGTAGCCCGCCTCCATCAGGGCGTCGGCGCCGCCGTCGACGCCGATCAGGACCGGGCGGTACTCCCTGATGTAGGAGCGGAGGGTGGCGATGTCCTCCTTGTAGTGGTAGCCGCGCACGACGACGAGGACGTGCTTGCCCTCCATCGTGGTGCGGATGTCGGGCACCCCCACTCCGTCGATGAGCAGGTCGCGCTCGCGGCGGATGTACTCCATGGTGTTCATGGCGAAGTCTTCGATCTGGATCGACAGGCCCGCCCGCGCCTCGGTCATCGCGGCCTCGATGGTCTCGGCCGTGACCGCCTCGCCCTTGCCGACGAGCTCGTCGTCGAGGTAGATCTCACCGTCGTGGACGCGCACCACGTCACCGTCGCGTACGCGGTCGAACACCTCGGGGGTGGAGTTGTCGACGAGCGTCACCCCGGCGTTGACCAGGATCTGCGGGCCGAGGTTCGGGTAACGCCCGCTGATGCTGGCCGCGATGTTCACCACGACCGAAACACCGCACGCGACAAGCGCCTCCGCGCTCACCCGGTCGACGTCGACATGATCGATGATCGCGATTTCCCCGGGCCGGAGGCGCTTGGTCAGCCTCTTGGTCCGCCGATCGATCCTCGCCACTGCCGTCACCCCGGGAAGGTCTGAAACCTTCCTGCGGCGGAGGCCCTGAACCTTAAAGGTCGGCACCTTCATCACGAACCATCCTGCCAGAGCGTGCGACCAAGATGTGCCCGCATCATGGCGTGTCAGTTTTGTCACTGTCGCCGGGTCACGAGCGCCCGGCGCGCGACCACGGGCCCTCGCGGCCCCCGTACGTCTCCCCGCATGCCCCCTGAACAGGGGCGACTCTTGCTCAGCTCGCCGCCTTGTCCGCCGCGGCGATCGACAGCAGCTCCTCGGCGTGCGCGCGGCCGAGCTCGGAATCTTCGAGACCGGCCAGCATGCGCGACAGCTCCCTCGCGCGGGCCTCGCGGTCGAGCGCGGTGACACCGCTGCGGACCACGCGCCCGTCGCCGGCCTTCTCCACGACCAGGTGCTGGTCGGCGAAGGCCGCGACCTGCGGCAGGTGGGTCACGACGATCACCTGGGCCGTACGGGCCAGGCGGGCGAGGCGCCGCCCGATCTCCACCGCCGCCTTGCCGCCCACGCCCGCGTCCACCTCGTCGAACACGAAGGTGGGCACCGGGTCGGCCCCGGCGAAGACGACCTCGATGGCCAGCATGACCCGGCTGAGCTCGCCTCCGGAGGCGCCCTTGTTGAGCGGCAGCGCCGGTGCCCCCGGATGGGACATCAAGCGCAGCTCGATCTCGTCGGCGCCGTCGGGACCGAACTGGCCGCTCGGGGTGAGCACCACGACCACCTGGGCGTGGGGCATGGCCAGCGCGGTCAGCTCGGCGGTGACGGCCTCGCCGAAACGATCGGCGGCGACCGTGCGGATGCCGGTCACCTCGGCCGCGAGCTCGGTGAGCCGCGTGAGCAGCTCCTCGTGTTCGCGCGTCAGCTCGGCGACACGGTCGTCGTCGCCCTCCAGCTCGGCCACCCGGGAGGCCGCCTCCCTGGCCCAGGCCAGCACGGCCGTGGTGTCCACGCCGTACTTCCTGATGAGGCCGTTCACCACCGCGCGGCGCTCCTGCACGGCGGCCAGCCTGGCGGGGTCGGCGTCGACGGACTCGGAGTAGGCGGCGAGCTCGGTGGCCACGTCGGACACCAGGTATCCGGCCTCGGCGAGCCGGTCGCCGATGGCGGACAGCGTCGTGTCGTACGAGCGGACCGCCTCGACGGCCGACCGCGCCATCCCGAGCAGCGACACGGCGTCCTGCGCGCCCTGGACGCTTCCCATGGGGTCGCCGAGCAGGGCGGTGTGGGCGTCGACGGCGGCGTTCTTCAGCGAGTCGGCGTGGGAGAGGCGCTCCTCCTCCTGCTTGAGCTCCAGCTCCTCGCCGGGCCTCGGATCGGCCTTCTCGATCTCCTCAAGGCCGAAGCGGAGGTGGTCGGCCTCCTGCGCCCGCTCGCGGGCACGGGTGGTGAGCTCTTCGAGCGTCTGGCTGACTTCCTTGTGGCGTTTGTAGGCCTGGGTGTAGGCGCGCAGGGGCTTGACCAGCTCCTCACCGGCGTAGCGGTCGAGGGCGGCGCGCTGGCGGCCGGGCTGGAGCAGCCTCTGCTGGTCCATCTGGCCGTGGACGGCGACGAGTTCCTCGGCGAGGTAGGTCAGCGTGCCGACCGGGACGGACCTGCCGCCCAGCCACGCGCGCGAGCGGCCCTCGCTGGAGACGGACCTGGCGATGATCAGCTCGCCGTCCTCCACGGAGCCGCCGGCGTCCTCCACCTGCTGGGCGACGCGGCCCCCTGCCTCCACGACCAGGGTGCCCTCGACCGTGGCGCGCTCGGCGCCCGGACGGACGCGCGCGGGATCGGCCCTGCCGCCGAACAGCAGGCCGAGCCCGGTCACGACCATCGTCTTGCCGGCGCCCGTCTCACCCGTGACGACGGTGAAACCCGATGAGAGCGTCAGAACAGCCTCATCGATCACCCCGAGCCCTTTGATCCGGACCTCATCGACCCGTGGCCGCACTGGGTCCCTCCCGCCGTATCGCCGCGCTGCCTCCGATCGGGCACACCTCGCCGGACCGTGTGGGGCTTGGCTCGGTCACCTCTCCGTGCGGGTCGATCCTACGCGGAAATCGCCAAGGTTTTCGATGACCGGGGTCGTCAACGCCCCGGACGGGGTCGTTCGCGCCCCTCGGTCACGATCGCTCACGCCTCCTGGCTAGGGGCGGACGCGCCCGCGCCACCCCTGGACGGGAAGGTCGAACTTGGCCACGAGCCGGTCGGTGAAGGGGGCTCCGGTGGCGTCGGCGTCGTGCAGCCGCGCCAGCCGTACGGGAAGGTCGGCGCGCCGCATCTCGACCCGCACGCCCGGCGGGAGATCGAAGCGCCGCCGGCCGTCGCACCACAGCACTCCGCCCGGAGTGCCCGGCAGTAGCTCCACGGCGATCGTCGACCTCGGGGACACCACCAGGGGACGCGCGAACAGCGCGTGGGCGCTGTTGGGCACCAGCAGCAGCGCCTCCACCTCGGGCCAGACCACCGGGCCGCCCGCGGAGAAGGCGTAGGCCGTCGAACCCGTCGGGGTGGCGCAGATCACCCCGTCGCATCCCCACCGGGACAGCGGGCGGCCGTCGATCTCGGCGACGACCTCCAGCATGCGGTCGCGCTTCTCGACGCTCGCCTCGTTCAGGGCCCAGGTGGAGGCCAGCGTCTCACCGTTGGCCCGGACCCTCACGTCGATGGTCATGCGCTCCTCGACGGTGTACCGGCCGGTCACGACGCGGTCGACGGCCTCGGCGAGGTCGGCCATCTCCGCCTCCGCGAGGAAGCCCACATGGCCGAGGTTGACCCCGAGCAGGGGGGTGCGGGCGGGCCGGGCCAGCTCGGCGGCCCGCAGCAGCGTGCCGTCGCCGCCCAGCACGATCAGGACCTCGGCGTCCTCCGCCGCGGCCGAGCCCGGCGGCACGATGTCGACCCCCGGGACGCCGATCTCCTCGGCCTCGGGCTCCATGACCCGGACCGTGAAACCCGCCTCCAGGAACCGCTGGATCACCAGCCGCGCGCTGTCGACCGCGGGCTCGCGACCGGTGTGCGCGGTGATCAGCACCGTGCGCTTCGCGCTGTCCATGGTCACTCCGCTCGTCCGGCGGGCACTCCGCGCACTACTGGGGACCTTCCGCGACGGCGCGCTCGATCTCGGCGTCGAGATCGGCCACCGGCTCCGGCCCGGGACCCCTGCCGAGCCAGATGAGGTACTCGACGTTGCCGGACGGGCCGGGCAACGGGCTCGCCGTGACCCCGCGCACCGCCAGGCCGAGCGCGGACGCCGCACGCGCGACGTCACGGACGGCCCCGGCGCGCAGCGCCGGGTCGCGGACGACGCCGCCGGCGCCCACCCGCTCCTTGCCCACCTCGAACTGCGGCTTGACCAGCATCACGAAGTCGGCCTCGGGGGCCGCGCAGGCCGCCAGGGCGGGCAGCACCAGGCGCAGGGAGATGAACGAAAGGTCGCCGACGACCAGGGAGGGCGGATCGCCCACCATCTCGGGGGTGAGATCGCGGACGTTGACCCGCTCCATGACGGTGACCCGCTCGTCGGTGCGCAGCGACCAGGCGAGCTGGCCGTACCCGACGTCGACCGCGAGGACGTGGGCCACGCCGGCGCGGAGCAGCACGTCGGTGAACCCGCCGGTCGAGGCGCCCGCGTCCAGGCAGCGGCGCCCCTCGACGCCGAGCCCGCGCGGCCCGAACGCCTCGATCGCGCCGAGCAGCTTGTGGGCGCCCCGCGAGACATAGTCGGGGCCCTCGGCCGCCTCCGCGACCACGATGGCCGAGGCCGTGTCGACCTGCGTGGCCGCCTTGGCCGCCGTACGGCCGCCGACGCTGACGCGGCCGCCGGTGATGAGGTCGGCGGCCTGCTCGCGAGAGCGCGCCAGGCCGCGCCGGACGAGCTCGCTGTCGAGACGGACGCGCCGGCTCAACGCGCCCGCCCCGGGACGCGTCGTGAGATCCTTTGCCACCGGTGCCTCACGGGCGGCCGTCCCCCGCAGCGGCGGACGCGCCCGCTCGGGCGATGGCCGCGACCGCCTGAGCGGTGGACGCACCCGCGCGAGCGGCGGGCACGCCCGCTTGGGCGGTGGACGCACCCGCTTGGGTGGAGGACGTGTCGCCCACCGAGGCCAGGGTCGCCTCCAGACCGCTCAGCACCTTCTCGAACGCCGCCACGTGCTCCCGCACGGGGAGGTCTCCGAGGCCGCTCAGCCGGGCCAGGGCAGCCGCCGGAGAACTCCGGCGAGCCCAACGCGCAGGACGGCCTGCGGCTGGACCTGCTCTGCGCGCTGGTCTCCGCGCAGGGCCACGCGGGCAACGTG
>NZ_JBEZFH010000326.1:0-5687 GCF_040649355.1 Sphaerisporangium sp. NPDC049002
GGCACGCCGGGGTACGGCTGTCGCTGCTGCTGTCGGCGCCGCTGGCCTGGCTGGGGGTCGCCTACCTGGGCGCGCTCGCCGCCCTGTTCGTCACGGCCTTCTGGACCACCGACTCCTTCACCGGCGACCTCGTCAGGACGTTCACGTGGGCCAACTTCCACGACGTGCTCACCGTCGAGGTGTACCGGACGGTCGCGCTGCGCTCGCTCGGCGTCGCGGTCGCGGTGACGCTGATCGACATGGTGATCGCGTTCCCGATGGCGTTCGCGATGGCCAAGCTGGCCTCGCCGCGCACCCAGCGCTGGCTGGTCATCGCCGTGCTGACCCCGCTGTGGGCGTCCTACCTGGTCAAGGCGTACGCCTGGCGGGTGATGCTCTCGTCGGACGGCCTGCTCGGCTGGGGGTACGGGCTCACGGCGACCATCCTGACGCTGTCGTACCTGTGGCTGCCGTACATGATCCTTCCGATCTACGCGGGGCTGGAGCGCCTGCCGAACTCCCTGCTGGACGCGGCCGGCGACCTCGGCGCGCGGGGCTGGCGGACCTTCCGCACGGTGGTGTGGCCGCTGACGTTCCCCGCGATCGTGGCGGGCTCGGTCTTCACCTTCTCGCTCTCGCTGGGCGACTACATCGCCGTGAAGATCGTCGGAGGCAGGAGCCAGCTCATCGGGAACGTCGTCTACGACAACATCGGCGCCGCCAACAACCTGCCGTTCGCCGCCGCCGTGGCGACGATCCCGGTCGTGATCATGCTGGTGTACCTCGCCGCGGTGCGCCGCACCGGAGCGCTGGAGAACCTGTGACCCGCTTCCCCCGCACCTCTCCCGACCCGGTGGACCGGAGGCCCTCGTGAACCTGTCCCGCACGGCACGGCTGGCGCTGCGCCTGGCACTGGTCCTCGGCCTGGCGGTGATCTACGTGCCCCTGGGGATCGTGCTGCTGAACTCCTTCAACGCCGACCGGACCTTCGCCTGGCCGCCGACGGGGTTCACCACCCGGTGGTGGGGCATCGCCTGGAACTCCTCCGGCGTGCGCGACGCCCTGTGGACCTCGGTGCGGGCGGGACTGGGCGCGACGGCGATCGCGCTGGTCCTCGGCACGATGGCGGCCTTCGCCGTGCAGCGCTACCGGTTCTTCGGCCGCGACACCGTCTCGCTGCTCATCGTGCTGCCGATCGCGCTGCCCGGCATCGTGACCGGCATCGCGCTCAACAACGCCTTCCGCACGATCCTCGAACCCTTCGGCGTCGGCCTCGGCCTGTTCACCGTGATCGTGGGTCACGCGACGTTCTGCGTGGTCACCGTGCACAACAACGTGCTGGCGCGGCTGCGCCGCATGGGGGTGAACGTCGAGGAGGCGTCGGCGGACCTGGGCGCGGACACCTTCACCACCTTCCGCCTGGTGACGTTCCCGATGATGCGCTCGGCGCTGCTGGCGGGCGGGCTGCTGGCGTTCGCCCTGTCGTTCGACGAGATCATCGTGACGACGTTCACGGCCGGGGCGGGGGTGAGGACGCTGCCGATCTGGATCTTCGAGAACCTCTTCCGCCCGAACCAGGCGCCGGTCGTCAACGTGGTCGCCGCCGCGCTCATCGTCTTCTCGGTGGTCCCGATCTACTTCGCGCAGCGCCTCTCGGGCACCACCAGCACCCACTGACCCGGGATCGCCAAGCAACATCGCGCAATATACGGGTACAGGGAGAAATCTAAGGGCTACGGTCGGGATGTCACGACATCACGTAACCGAAGAGGTGGCCCCCCATGCCCCCGACCCGTATCAACGAAGCGAAGGGAATCCTGGCCGCACGGCTCCGCGAGATCCGCAGCGAGGCCAGCCTGACGGGGCGGACCCTCGCCTCCGAGGCCGGCTGGCACTACTCGAAGGTCTCCAAGATCGAGCACGCGGCGCAGATGCCCAACGAGAACGACATCAGGGTCTGGTGCCGGGTCTGCGACGCCGAGGAGTACGTCGTCGACCTGATCGCCGCCGTGCGCAACATCGACTCGATGTACACCGAGTGGCGGCGGCTGGAGACCACCGGGCTGCGGCATGTCCAGGAGTCGTTCCAGCCGCTCTACCGGGAGACCCAGCAGTTCAGGGTCTACCAGCACTCGGCCGTCCCCGGGCTGCTCCAGACGCCCGAATACGCCCGCGCGCACCTGCGCGCCATCATCGACTTCCGGGGCATCCCCGACGACCTCGACGCGGCGGTGGCGGCCAGGATCGCCCAGCAGGAGGTGCTCGGGACCGGCGGCAAGCGGTTCATGTTCGTCGTGGGCGAGCAGGCGCTGCGCACCCCGGTGTGCGACGCCGAGGGGATGGTGGCCCAGCTCGACCGGCTGCTCCGGATCACGACCAACATGCCGCAACTCAGCTTCGGCGTGATTCCCACCGCGACCCGGTCGGCGATCATGCCACCCGAAAATTTCTGGATATATGACGATAATCAGGTCAGAGTGGATACGGTGCCCGGCCAGTTCCGCATCAAGGCCCCCACCGACGTGGCGCTCTACGAGAGGGCGTTCACCAAACTCGCCGAGGCCGCGGTCTATGGTCAGGCGGCCCGCGACCTCATCGCCGAGACGTCGAGCAGATTGCGAGGAACATGAAGCAACTTCGTTGATGAGGAGATCGGCCGCCACCTAGCCTCAGGGGCGACCCCCTCCGTGGCGACGCGGCCCGTGGCCCGTCTCGCACGGCCCACGACGAGCCAGGCGAACCCAGTCGCCGTGCCGGTGAGGAGCCACCTCGTGCCCGCCCTCCACGTTGAAGCCGCCGCACTCGCCGGCCGCCGCCCCGCGGCGGCCGTACGGCAGATCGCCGACGACCTGCAGACCTGCCTCGCGCGCCGGAACATCCCCTCGTACGTCTACTTCCTCGAAGACGGCCAGGCCGCCGTGTCGCTGTGGCAGGGCCTGCTGGCCCGGGTCGACGGCCGCATCATCTGGTGGACCAGCCCGCACCCGAGCCGCCGGGGCCGCACCCTGCGGACGTTCGCCTTCGCCCCCGCCACCGCCGCCGCACGGCTGGCCGAGCACTACGCGACCCTGCGCGCGCGGCCGCTCCCCGAGCTCTTCGCCCACCCCGAATAGACGACCCCGAAACCCGAAGAGACGACGGCTCCCCTGACACCCGGCCGCGTTCATCGGTGTCCATCCGCGAAGTCCCCAGCAGACCGGAGCCGACCATGACGACCACCGACAAGGTCGCGAGCGCGACCACGGCCAGCACCCACCTGACCGCGACCGCCCATCTGCACGCGCTGGGCGAGGCGCTCCAGGGGCGCGGCCTGTACGTGCGCGTCGGAGCGACCGACGGAGGGCTCCCGCAGCTCATCGTCGTCAGCACCGGGGTGCCCACCCTCTCTGAAGTGATCTTCGCGGCTCAGCGGCAGGGGACCTGGTGGTTCTGGTGGTCGTGGGCCGAGCGCATCGCCCCCGTCGATGACCTGTCCACCACCGAGGCGCGGATCCGCCAGGCGCTCACCCCCGCCGACCGTCAGAACCGGTAGGCGCGGGGCACCATGACGAGGCCGCCTCCCGGCGAGCGGGCCGGGAGGGCGGACGGTGAGCACGGCGAGGTGAGGCGGTCAGCCCCCCTGTCGGCCTAAAACCTACTAAACAAGTAGGTCTTGACGGAAATGCTCGTCTGTGTTGGAGTGGGATCCCATCGCCGGCGCGCTCCGGCGCTCACCCCCTGACCCGTGAACGCCCCTCTCCGGCACCACGGGCCCACGGCAGTTGAGTGAGAAAGGCTTCAGCCATGCCCGTCGAGTCCCTCGGCATCGGTGGCACGCACAACGGATCCGAGACCGCCTCCCCCGGGGCTTCGGTCGCCGATCCACCGCCCGGCGGGGACCCACCGCTCACGGTCGTCACCGCCCGGCATCCGGGGCGCTGGGCGGCGGCGGCCGTGGTGCTCGTCCTGCTGCTGATGGCGGCGAACGCCCTGGTCACCAACCCCGCGTGGGAATGGCCGGTCGTGGGCGAGTACCTGTTCTACCCCTCGATCCTCCGCGCGGTCGCGTTCACGCTGGAGCTCACCGCGCTCGGCATCGTGCTCGGCTTCCTGCTCGGCACGGTGCTGGCCCTGATGAGGCTGTCGGCGAACCCGCTGCTCAGCTCGGTGGCCTGGGGGTACACCTGGCTGTTCCGATCGGTGCCGCTGATCCTCCAGCTGCTCTTCTGGTACAACCTGGCCCTGCTTTACAAGCAGATCTCGTTCGGCGTGCCGTTCGGCCCGTCGTTCTTCTCCGTCGGCACGATGGACCTGATCGGCCCGGTGACCGCCGCCGCGCTCGGCCTCGCGCTCCACCAGGGCGCCTACGCCGCCGAGATCGTGCGGGCCGGGTTCCTTTCGGTGGACCAGGGCCAGCTTGAGGCCGCCGCCGCCCTCGGCATCCCCCGCGCCCGCCAGATCTTCAGGATCGTGCTCCCCCAGGCGATGCGGACGATCGTGCCGACGGCGGGGAACGAGATCATCGGCCTGGTCAAGGGCACCTCGGTGGTGTACATCATGGCGCTGCCCGAGCTGTTCTACCAGGCGCAGGTGATCTACAACCGCAGCGGGCGGGTCATCGCGCTGCTGCTGGTCGCGGCGATCTGGTACCTGGCCCTGACCACGGTGCTCTCGGTCTTCCAGTACTACCTGGAACGCCACTACGCCAAGGGGGCCACCAGGCACCTGCCCGAGACCCCGCTGGGACGCCTGCGCCGCGCGGTCGCCGCACGCGGCCTCGCCGGCCGGAGCGCGCTGTGACGCGGCCCATGGTCGAGCTGCGCGGCGTGCACAAGAGCTTCGGCGCGCTCGCGGTCCTGCGCGGGGTGGACCTGCGCGTGGAGGCGGGAGAGGTGACCGTGATCCTCGGCCCCTCCGGATCGGGCAAGTCCACCCTGCTCCGCAGCGTCAACCACCTGGAGAAGGTGGACCGGGGCTCGGTGCTCGTCGACGGGGAGCTGGCCGGCTACCGCCGCGCCGGCGACCGCCTGCACGAGCTGCGCGAACGCGACATCCTCCGCCAGCGCACGCACATCGGGTTCGTGTTCCAGAACTTCAACCTCTTCCCCCACCTGACCGTCCGCCAGAACGTCACCGAGGCCCCGACCTCGCCGCCGATCCGGAGACGATCGGGCCGCTGCCCTTCGAGAAGCTCTACGACGACCTGGCCGCCGAGGTCCAGGAGGCGTAGAGGTCGGCGTACACGCCCTGCTGCCGCACCAGCTCGGCGTGCGGCCCGCGCTGGACGACACGGCCGTGCTCGAACACCAGCACCTCGTCCGCCGCCTCGGCGGTGGACAGGCGGTGGGCGATCGACACGGCCGTACGTCCGCGGGTGACCCCGTCGAGGGCGCGCGCGATGCGCACCTCGGTGGCGGGGTCCACGGCGGAGGTCGCCTCGTCGAGCAGCAGCAGGTCGGGGTCGGCGAGATAGGCCCTGGCCAGCGCGACGAGCTGCCGCTCCCCCGCCGACAGCGACTCGCCGCGCTGGCCCACCGGGGTGGACAGGCCGGCGGGAAGGCCCTCCAGCCAGTCGGTCAGCCCCAGCTCGGTCATGGCCAGGGCGATGTCGTCGTCGGTGGCCGAGGGGCGGCCGTAGCGGATGTTGTCCGCGAGGGAGCCGCTGAACAGGAACCCGTCCTGCGGCACCATGACGATGCGCGCCCGCGGCGAGGAGAACCGCACCTTGC
>NZ_JBEZFH010000327.1:0-5615 GCF_040649355.1 Sphaerisporangium sp. NPDC049002
CCGCCGGCGGGCTGCTGCCGCGCGCCTCCCGCCCTGGTCCGACGTCCCGCCCGGTCGCCCGCCCGTGGGTCCAGGGCGGCCGACCGGCCGGGCCGGCGGGTGCTAGAACGCGTCCTTTGCGTGTGTCACCACTGGGACGGCGCCGGGGGCGCGACGACCGGCGGGCGGTCGTCGCAGGTGATGGTGTTCGGCAGCTCCCACGGGGCGAGCCAGGGGCCGGTGGTGCCGCCCCCGTCGTTGCCGCCGAGGTCGGTCAGCGAGAACTCCGAGCCCGTGGGCGGGAAGTTGAACGACCCGCAGTTGTTGACGCCGACCGCGCCGACGTTGCGGGCGTCCACGTTCTGGAAGGACGCGGACCCCTTCACGCGGGCGCTGACGACCGAGGTGCCCGTGCCGTCGACCTTGATGTCCTTGAAGTGGACGTTCGTGATCGAGTACAGGTCCTTCACCGGCCAGTCGCTGACCAGCATCATCGCGTTGTAGGTGTTGTCGAGGAAGTTGTCGCCGACCACCTGGATGTCGGCGTCGATGTTCTTCTCCAGCGCGAAGAACCAGATGGCCCCGAGGCCGATGTTCCAGTTCAGCTCGTACGTGCCGGCCCGTACCGTGGTGTTGTCCGTGATCCACAGGTGCCCGGCGAACGCCTCGGCGCCGAAGCGGGACCCGACGTGGATGGCGCTGCCCTCGCGGATCGGGTCGGCGACGAGGTTGTTGGAGACCGTGTTGTCGGTTCCGCCGTAGATGGCGATGCCGTTGGCGAGGACCGGCGTCTGCACGGTGTTGTGGTCGAAGGTGTTGCCGGCGTCCGCGGTCTTCTCCGACCACATGGCGAGACCGTCGTCACCCGAGTTGCGGACGAAGTTGTTGGACACGACCGAGTTCGTGACGCCGGTGTGGAAGTTGAGACCGTCGGCGATCTGGTCGACGATGACGTTGTTCGTGACCCGCAGCCTCGTCATCGGGCCGTCGAACCACAGGCCCACCTTGGTGTGGCGGATGTAGAGGCCGTCGATGGTCGAGTCGCTCATCGCCCCGCCGACGCCGTTCACCTGGTCGGTGTCGATGCGCTCGCGGACGTCGCCCTCGATCGTGAAGCCGGACAGGTGGACGTTCCTGCTGCCGCCGGCCGCCGCGTCCTTGCCGTAGAAGCCGACGCCGGTGTGCACCGAGCCGTCGGGGGCCGGAGTGCTGAGGGCGACCTCGCGGCCCTTGATGATCGTGTACCAGCTGCCCGCGCCCTCGATCGTCACGTCGTCGTCGACGATGATGTGGCGGTTCACCTGGTAGACGCCCGGCGGGATGTAGACCTTCAGGTGGCCGCGCTTCGCGAACGCGATCGCCTTGTCGATCGCGTCGGCCGAGTCGCGCCGGCCGAGCGGGTCGGCGCCGAACGCCAGCACGTTCGCCGCGACGAGCCTGACCTGCGGCGCGCCGACGACCTGCGAGTCGAGCAGGTCGATGACCGTCCACGCGGCGTTGCTCCCGGCCGGGACCGTGAGCCGCACCTTGTCACCCGCGCGGTAGGTCTTGCCGAGCAGGAGGCGCTGCTCGTCGTAGAAGTGGTTCGGGCGGAAGGGCTTGGTGATGACCGGGGCGGGCGTCGTGGCGCTGGGCACGCAGCCGCACTCGGTGATCCACCAGTCGGGGTGCAGCAGGCCGGCGCCCGGGTCGTTCGAGAACGGATACTGGTTGTACAGCCACGCGTACTGCGAGGTGAGCGTCATGGACTTCTTGGCCCCGCCGTTCACCGTGACGTTGAGCGGCGCGGTGATGCCGCCGCCGCCCGGCGCGTCCGGGATGCTGTAGCGCACGTTGATCGCGTTCGCCGCGCTCGGCAGCGTGAACTCGACGTACTGTCCCGGCGTCAGCTTGACCGCCTTACGGCCGGACGCCTCGGCGGGCAGCGTGTACGCCGTGCGGTCGGGGCCGATGAGCGTGCCGTTCGTCGCGGCGTTCTCCGCCTCCTGCTCGGCGAAGTCCACGCTGGCGCCCCTGCCCGCGACGAGCGAGGAGTCGAGGGCGGCGCGCGTCACGACAGGGGTCCCGGCGGCGGCCGCGCCCTTGCCGGCCAGGGCCGTGCCGCCGAGCGCGAGGCTGAGACCGACGGTGGCCGCGGTCACCGCCGCGACCGTCCCCGCGGCCTTTCGCGGTGTCCTGCCTGACCACCTCGATACAGCTCCTGTGATGCTGCGTGACATCGAATGTCCGTTTCTCTCGGGGGGTGAACACCTGAAGACGCTCGGGAGGGGACGCCAGAGGGTGAGGTGACATTAAGACGCTCGTGCCTCGCTCCACAAGGGTCCTGCGAAATAGTTTCGTAATCTTGCTCTATAGCTGCGATGCTCGCTTGAATTCTTGCGCCGACTGTCATGAGTCGTTGCGAGGTTTCGCAAGATTCGACCAGCCGGGAAGAAGGCCGCGAGGGTCACGGGAATGCCTCGCGCCCCACGCCGGCGGGCGTGGGGCGCGGTGGGAGGATCCGGAAGGCGGCCTGGCGCGGGGCGTGCGGGACTCCGGCTCAGCGGCCGAGGATGCGGGCGGACTCCGACTCCTGGGCCAGCCTCCTGAGCACGTCGAACGCCTTGCCGTACAGGACCGTGCCGATCACCAGCGACTCGACGGCCGTCTCGCGGGGACCGTCGAAGGGGATCTTGCCCATCTCGTGCTCGGAGACCAGGCGCATCATCAGGCCGGCGTAGTGGCGCATGCTCTCGTCGCTCGCCGGCATGCCGAGCTGGTCGATCCTGACGAGGATCTGCGCCAGTTCCTCGCGGGTGGGCGCCTCGGGGTGGACGTGCCATTCGAGCTCGTCGATCAGCGTGTCCACACGCTCGCGCGCCGCGTGGTGCTCCTCGTCGTCCGGTCGCGACTCGCCCGGTGAGGCGAGCGCGTAGTGGGCCGTGCCCAGCATCTCGTGGACCGGCATCTCCTCGTCCTCCACCACCGCCACGATCTTGCCGATGGAGGCGACGGGTAGGCGGCCGACCTCCAGGAGCGCGCGGATCAGCCTCAGCCTGCGCAGATGGGCCTCGCCGTACTCCGCCCGGGTGGCGGAGGTCTGCTCGCCCTGGGGGAGCAGACCCTCGCGCAGGTAGTACTTGATCGTGGGGATGGGCACTCCCGACGCGGCGCTGAGCTGGGAAATCCGCATGGGGAGATCGTATCTCCCGGTTGGATATTTTTACTATCCAACGCGTGGAACTACCGGCCGGCCCGCCCGGGAACCAGCCCGACGCCCCCGAGGACGCCGGGGGCCGACTGGTCCTCTTCGAGGTCGTGGTCCGGCCGCCAGGACCCGGCGTGGACCAGTCCTGGCTCCACCAGTTCGAGCCCGGAGAAGTAGTCGCGGATCGTGCTCCGGTCGCGCACCTTGAGCGCTCCCTTGGTCCGCGCGTAGATCCCCTCCGCCTCGGCCAGCGTCTCGTCGTTGAGCTCGCCCTTGAAGCCGTGCGAGAGGACCAGGGCGCCGCCGGCCGGGAGGGTGTCGCGCAGGTGGGCGACGATGCTCGCGGCCTCGGTGTCGTCGTCGACGAAGTGCACGATCGCGCAGAGGATGACGGCGAAGGGCCGGCCGAAGTCGATCTGGGCCTGGGTCTCGGGGTGCTCGATGATCGACTTGGGATCGCGCAGGTCGCCGTTGATGACGCTCGTCCGTGGGTTGTCGGCGAGCAGGGCGCGGGCGTGGACGAGCACGATCGGATCGTTGTCGACGTAGACCACCCGCGCGTCGCGGGTCGCGCCGAGGGCGACCTGGTGGACGTTCTCCCGCGTGGGCAGGCCGGTGCCGATGTCGATGAACTGGTGGATTCCCCGCTCGGCCAGGAAGCGCACGGCCCTGCCGAGGAAGGCCCGGTTCTCGCGGGCGACCTGCCTGACGCCCGGCAGCACCTTCATGATCTTCTCGGCGGCCTCGCGGTCGGAGGCGAAATTGTCCTTGCCCGCTATTGCTCAGAATAGGCGTATGACGGGCGCTTCCCTTACCGAGCCATCGCCACCCCCACACACCCCCCGCCCCCCTGCCCACCACCCGTAAACGATCACTCAACCCGCAGCCCCCGCCTACGGCCCGCCCACCCACCCCGGGGTCCGTCGTGGCGCACGACCGCTGCCCATCAATCGACACCCCGAAAAGGTGCCTCCGGCGCTGTCTTCCAAGGCGACCCTCACCCCGCCCACCACGCGCCAACGCGCAAGCAACCCACCGCCGCCCCAGCGAGTTGCCCAAACATCCGACCGACATCACAAGCACCCCCAACCGGCCGCCAGCCCAACACACTTGCCGAAACAACCCGCAGAACCAACCCACACCCTCACACCCCACGACTCACACGAGCCATTGCCGGAAAAAATCCGCCGCCCCTCTCACCACCCCAGCCCCCCGAGGCGTTGCCGAAAGAGCGAATCGTGCTCTGACTCATCAGTTGCCGAACAACCGGCAGCCCCTAGACGATCACACGCACACCGCACGCATTGCCGAATTGTTCTTATAAGGGTCAAGGCGGCGCGCAAGCGCGCCGCGCGGCCTTGTGCCCTCCGGCCGGGCATGCGGCCTTCGGCCGGTCCCGGCCGGAGCACCGGCCGCCACCCAGGCCCCCCAGACCCAGACGCCTACGACTCCTCCTCATACAACCGCTCCGCCTCCGCCTCAACGGCCGCCCGCTCCCGCTCAGTGAGATACCGGTCCGTCTCCGACTCCCACAGGTACGCCTTACGACGAGATACGACATTGGCCCTGCGCCAAGTCCAGATCTTCACCCGGCCGTCCTCACCCGCCGGACTACGCACCCACGCGTACACATTGGGAAACCGCGACGACTCACGTTCGGCCCAGGTCTTCACCTCATACCAAGTAGCGGCCATCTCCCGCGCCTCACCGATCTCGCCTGCGCGCCACACCCCCACCACGTAAGTTTGTCGTGGCGCGTCAGGGAAGTACAGGTCATCCGGCCCCGCCCCGCGACGAGACAAAGGGGTGCCTGTCTCCTCCGCATAGATCCGGTACGCGATGCTCACCACGACGACGACCGCCACAACCCCCCAATTCCAAGGCACAGGCGTTGCCCAGAAATCCGGCCCCGGATCCTCCACCGGGATCTCTCCCACCGGGCCGAATAAGCCACCACCGCCCGGATCAACCCCCATGCCGCAGATCACCGCTCCTCTCCCTCTCAGCGCGCGTTACCCCGACACCCGCGCCTCATTTGCCCGACGAGCAGACAACGAGCAACCCCCGCCGAAAGATTCGCGCCCACCAAAGAACCTCGCCAAGCAACCGCGGAGCCATGCCCGAAAGTTCCCGCCGCAGTGGCGCCGGCCGAACTCCCTCACGGTCGCCCTACGGGTGGCCTACGGCCATTCCGCCGGCCCCACCGCTCCCGTACCCATCACCAGATCGCATCGTCCCGTCCACTGCCGAAACAACCCCCGCCCAACTTCGGCTCAGCTGAAGATCCGCGAGTGCCCGGCAGTCCACACAGCGAAGCCGAGCTTCCCGCAAAACAGGAAGCCCGGCCCCACGAGACGACCGAGAACGGCCGGAACTCGCTAAATTTGTGATCTCACACTCAGCTCAGACTCCCAGCGGCCATCTTCATGACGCTGGACCGGCTGAATCG
>NZ_JBEZFH010000328.1:0-5597 GCF_040649355.1 Sphaerisporangium sp. NPDC049002
GCTATTCACAAGACAAGAAATCTCCGGCGGCCACCACCGCTCTACGGGAGCCATCCCTCCTTCACTCCACCGATAAAGGCACGCCACTGGACCGAGGCGACAGCGAGGACGGGTCCGGACGGGTTCTTGCTGTCACGCAGCAGGACCAAGGGAGGCTGTACTCCCGTGTCCGATGCGTTGCCCACCATGGCTACCTCGACGCACTCCGACCCGTTGGCACTGCGGGTGCTCTTACGCCACCGGAGCTGCGATGTGTCCATCGTGGATCCCACCTTTCCCGTCTCAGTCACCCGATCGCCTTCATCGCTGCGACGAGGAGAGCCACTGATTCATCCGGTGGCAGCGCAGCGGCGCGCAGGTGGTCGAAAACCAGCGTATAACGCCGTACATCCTTCGGTTTCTCTACGTATAGGTTTCCAGCGGGACTTTCTGCGTAAACGACATCGGAGTCCGTTACGTCGGGGAACTCGATGATCGAGAACGGGCCGATAAGCCCAACATGGGCGCCCTTCGCGAAGGGCAGGATTTGGATGGTGACAGTGGGCGTGCCGGCAACCTGTACGAGGTGCTCCAACTGAGCCCGCATGACGGTGGGCCCACCGATGGGACGGCACAGAACAGCCTCGTCAAGCACAGCCCACAACTCAAGGGGGTGATCCCGCACAAGGGCCGACTGACGTCTCATCCGTAGGGAGACGAGGCGGTCCACGTTCTCCTGGCTGTCCATGAGCCGGACAGCACGAAGAAGAGCACGCGCGTAGTCCTCGGTCTGCAGGAGTCCATGGACAAGGTTGGTCTGATAGGTGCGCAGCGATGCGGCCTCGGCTTCGAGTCCCACGTACGTCTCGAAGCCAGCGGGCAGGACGTCCTCGTAGTCCGTCCACCACCCCTTCTGCTGAGCGTCTCGCACCATGGCGAGAAGCAACTCCCGCTGATCGTCTACGGCTCCGTACATATCAAGCATGTCCCGCACGTCTCGAAGCCGTGGCACGGTCTTCCCGGTCTCAATGCGACTGATGGTCGAGGCGGAACGCTCCAGATGACGTGCAACTTCCTCGATCGTCTTGTCCGAGGCCTCCCGTAGGCGCCGCAGCTCGATGCCCAGTCGGCGGCGGCGGACCGTTGACCCTTGACTTGCGGACACGCTTCACCTCGAAGGCCGTGGGGACGTCACCGGTGAACCCTAGCGTCACCTCCGGTCACCTCGCCCCTACATTCGGCTACGAAAATCCTGTGGAATTTGCGCGATGCACTTGCAGGAGGCACGTGCACTCCGCGACACTCCGTAAACAGAAAGTAATCAACTGGTTGCAGCGCGTCTCGACGTAGAGGCGGCAAGGGCAGCCGCAGGAGCCTGTGGAGGTCGATGGTGGGGCGAGAGGCTGGGCGGTTGGAGTTGTTGGGCGCCGGGGCACGGGTGCTTCAGGTCCTGGAACGGGAGGTGTCCCGCATCGACGTCCCCCAGACGGACAGGACGGCCGCGCAGTCCGTCCCACCGGCGAGCAGCCGCGAAACGGTACGGCCCAGCGCGGCCGTACCAGGCCCGGGAATGGACCCGCAGGGTGTGATCGTCGTGGACGGCGCCATCGGTCACGACGACGAGCACCGGAACGGCACGCAGCCGGGCGCGTGGACCGTCGCCGGATACCTCACCCTCGCCGGCCACGTCGAACAGGTGGGGGCGGCACGCGCGTTCGTCCGCAAGCTCCTCGCCGGGGATCCGCTCCTGGAGTCCGCCCTGCTGGTGGTCTCCGAGCTGGTCTCCAACAGCGTCCAGCACTCCCGATCGTCGCTGCCAGGCGGCACAGTGACGCTGTACGTCCTGCACGTCGGCACCCGGGTGCGTATCGAGGTGCAGGACGACGGCGCGGACGGCGTCCCATGCCTGCGGTCTGCCGAAGCGGCAGAGCTCCCGGAGTGGGCCGGAGCACTGGACGAGCTGGATCTTCGTGGCCGGGGCCTACGGCTGGTGGACGCGGTGGCGGCGTGCTGGGGCTTCACCATCGGCCGCCGCAAAACCACCACGTGGGCGGAACTCTCCCCCACCGACACCCCTGGGGCCCACCTATGATCGTGACCTGCAGCGACGCCGCCACCGCACGCCCACGACACAGTGCGTGCACTGGCACGGCGGTTCACCGGCTCTTTGGTACGGCAACACCACCGGACATTGGTGGGCGCTCCCACCCGCCCACCACCACGAACATCTAAGCCTTATCGAGGTTGGCAGCCCAGATGAACTGGCCGAACGTATCTGGCGAACCGAGGCAAGTAGCCACCTCATCGTGGCCTGGCTCGGGCGTGTCAGGTAGGAGGCCCAAGTGATGTCTCGTGCACACGGCTGTCGTACCCTAGGTACCCTGAGGTACCGAATATGAGGGAGGCGATCAGCATGGCACTGTCGCCGTTGAAGGTCGATCCAGAAATCGACCAGCTCATCTCCAACGGGGCTCATTTCCTCGGCGTCACCAAGAAAGATCTTGTGGCCGAGGCCGTACGGGTCTACCTGGAGATCCGTCGTGAGGAGATCCGGCAGAAGATGCTGAGCGCGATGGCTCAACTGGACGGCTCCAACCGGTCGCGTCTGGCCATGCTGACCGGTCTGAGCCCTGAGCGCATCGATGAGCTCGGCGGAGTACGCGAGGACGACTGAAGGTGCCGACGAACCGAGCGCGTCCTACCTTGCGCTGCTTGCGTGATGATCTGAAGCTCGCGGTCCCGCCTGCAGACGACCCGCTGGACGAGATCGCCCACCCACTCCTGAACAAGACCACCGAGCAATTCGCCGATGAGCACGCCAAGCACGAGCGCATCCGGGCGATCGATGACCAGATCCTTTTCAAGGTCAAAATTCAAAGGTGGCGTGGCGCCGTCTGGACCGAAGAGGACCTGCCCTGGCTGGTCGCCGGTGGGGTACGCGAGAACGGGTCACCCGATGACTTCTACGCGTCCTTGGAGGAAGACGGCAAGGCGGCCCGAGCTCGCTACAACACCGATCACGCAAAGCCCCTGACCAGTGCCACCTACACCGGTCACCTGCTGCCCAATCAGGACGACCACGAGCGTTATCAGATGGAAGCCGGCGCTCGCCTGCTTCGACACCTGGCTCAGACGATCCGAGGTCTGATCAGATCATCACTCGGGGACGGCCGCGAGCATAGCGCCGATTACGCCACCTTTGTGATCGGCATTCAGGTTCGGGCCGACGATGGGCACGAGACCTACGTCGCCGTCCGCATCACCGGCAGCGTTCCTGACAACATCGCCTATCTCACCCTCGATCTCGTACCCGGTTGTGAACGCGACGGCTGGTACCCCGAACCGCAACTACCTGGTCGCCCGCTCTATGGAGCCGAACAGGCTTGGTCCAATCTGATGGATCCCAAAGCCGCCGCGAAACTGCTGGAAGAAGGAGAATGAGGTTCGATAATAATGCGCCTCACCAAGTCCGATACTGCGCCAACCCCATACTTTGAGCTGCCGTTCGCGAGTCAGAAGAGTCGCGGGGCGTGGTCCGCCTCCACCTGCGGCGCCTTTCTCACGTTGGCGGGAGCGGGCAGTACCTTTCGCTGTTCGAGGTCGGCGGCCGTGATGAGCGGACCATCGCAGATCTTCTCAAGTAATACGGCCTGTGCCGGTTCGAGTTCGACGCACAGGCTCAAGACGTTGAGGAGTTCCAGCAATTCGGTGGTGAACTGCGCAGGCCAGCGACCGATGTTGATGGAGTCCAGGGGTGATGATCGGTTCCCGCCGGGGTTGGCGCGGCGGTAGCCGAACCAGCGACGTACCACCTTCCAGCCGGAGATCTCGTAATCCCACACCTGCGGGGAGACCGGCGAAATCTCACCGGCTCCAACGTGCAGGGTACGAGTGGTCGCGTCGTACGAGATCGTCTCTGGCATCGACTCCTCGGTATAGGGGATAGTCACTCGAGCTTTGGGCCGTACTGCGGGCGGCAACTTGGGTGGACCAAGGGGTCGTCCTTCCCCCGCATCGGCACAACGCTCTCCGTAGGTGTGCAGCCACAGCACTCGCCGGCCGATGTGAACCCCCTCGTCCCAAGCTTCAGAGTCGGCGGTGAGCGGTATTCGCAGGCCCGGGTTCTTGAGTTCCTCCGCGAACCGGCTTGTGTAAGAAGGGTGCGCGCTCAGTGCTGCGACGTAGGCCATCAGGTCATCAGCACTGATGGTCTTACCGATTCTGAGACCGATCGATTCGAGAAGCCCTGGCGTCAGATTGGGCTGCAGACCCAGGGCGTCACGGTAGAGCGGCAGAACTCGCCCACCACGGCCGTTGTAGTGGTGCGCGCTGGGCACCAGAGAGGCGAAGGTGAGCGCCGGGCCCGAAGTGATCGGTTGAGAGTGCTGTTCAGTGGCATAGATCTGACGTTGCCCGCGGACGGCCCATAGGGCGGGGCGAGGACGGTCGATCACGCGTGCGTCATAGATGACGTGCTGGCGATCGAAGCTGCGTAAGGCGACCGGCTCGGTACGTGGATTCCTGCACGTTTCGACGTCGAGCGGATGAGCAGGAGGGGGTTCCCCGGGCAGTGCACCGGGCAGGTCGGTGAGGTCCCGATCCGTCGTCTCCTTCATCAAGATCCGCTTCTCGTCAGGCCCGGCGTCGATCAACCTCGCCCAGCGGCGGTTGAGCGTTTCCTTGTCGGGCGCGTGTACCCAGTTGCGGTTGGGCGTTATGCCAGTCAGAGCCCACGGGAACAGATCGGTCAGCGCGAGGTAACTCAGCCACCGGTCACCGGCGGCGGGAGTGAACGGATCACGCCATCCCGTGTCGCAGGCTTTCCAGCACGAATCGTCGATGCTCACCGATGCCAGCCGTGCGAACTTCTGCTCTCGATGGCCGGTGACTGCCATGTAGCGAACGCGAGCAGGGGTGTTACGGTCGACGGGACCATATCGGACGAATACACCGATGCACAGATTCTGCTGAACCCCAGGAAAAACACGCGTGCTGCCGTCCGGCTGGTGCTGTTCAGGGGAGAGATCGATAATCCAGCCCTCGTCGGCCGACCGGCGTAGATAGCTGCGCATCTCGGCGAATCCGGGGCCGTCGATATAGCTGGACGGGGTGATGAGGGTGACGACTCCGGCTGGCTGCTCCGGATGAGCGTCGAAGACCTTCCAGGTGGCCCAGCGCCAGAAGTAGACGTACATGCTGGCCAATTTGAAGGAGTGTCTGGCGAGATCCGGGGCACGGAAGGCGTCGAGGGGGACCCTTGCTTTGCCGTTCCGCCTTCCGGGGGGATCTATCCAGCCTCCCTGTCCCCTAGCCCTGTCGCCATAGGGCGGATTGCCGATCACCACAAGGACGGGAGTCTCCCGTTTGACCTTGTTGGCCTCGTTCCTCGAGCGCACGATCGCCCCGTACCCTGACATCACATCGATCTGTTCAACATAGGGATCATCAAGCGTGTCAGCGACGTAGAACCGTACTTCCTTCTCGGGGATCTCCGTTCGATACTGTGACTTCAGCGCCTGGTGACGACGAGCACGCCCCGCTGGTCGAGGGCGACCCCGACTCCGCCGACGGCGAGGACTACGCCGCCATGAAACGCGGCGGCGAACTCGCCGTCCTGC
>NZ_JBEZFH010000329.1:0-5487 GCF_040649355.1 Sphaerisporangium sp. NPDC049002
GGTCAAGCTCGCCGACGGCACGGTCAACTGGCTGCGCCCCTCGGTCGTACGCGTCTATCCGAGCGGGAGCCCCGGCTTCGCGCCCGTGGTGCGGCTCGGGGTCACGGCCCTTGCCACCTGGGTCCTGATGCGGTCGAGGGCCGGGAACTGGATCTTCGCGGTCGGAGGGAACGAGCGGGCGGCACGCGCGGCCGGCGTCCCCGCCGCCCGTACGAAGATCGCGCTGTTCATGACCACCGCGACCGCCGCCTGGCTGGTCGGATCGATCATGGCGCTGCGCTTCACCTCGGTCCAGGCCAACTCCGGCATCGGGCAGGAGTTCATCTACATCATCGCCGCCGTGATCGGCGGCTGCCTGCTCACCGGCGGGTACGGCTCGGCGATCGGGGCGTCCATCGGCGCGGTGATCTTCGGGATGGCCGACAAGGGCATCGTCTTCGCCGGATGGGACGCCGACTGGTTCAAGTTCTTCCTGGGCGCGATGCTCCTGATGGCGACCCTCGCCAACCGCCTGCTCCGCCGCTACGCCGAGGAGGTGCGGCGATGACCCCGCCGCTACTCGAAGCCCGCGACGTGGGCAAGGTCTTCGGCAGCGTGATCGCCCTGCGGGGGGTCTCGATGCTCGTACGGCAGGGCGAGGTGGCCTGCGTGCTCGGCGACAACGGGGCCGGCAAGTCGACGCTCATCAAGATCCTCGCGGGGGTGCACGTCCAGGACAGCGGCGAGTATCTCCTCGACGGCGTCCCGGTGCGGTTCGGCGGTCCGCGCGAGGCCCTGGACCGGGGGATCGCCACGGTCTATCAGGACCTCGCGCTGATCCCGCTGATGTCGGTCTGGCGGAACTTCTTCCTCGGGTCGGAGCCGGTCACCGGGCCGTTGCGCCGCTTCGACGTGGCACGGGCCAAGAGGGTCGCGCGCGAGGAGCTGCGCGCCATGGGCATCGACATCCGCGACGTGGACCAGCCGGTCGGCACGCTGTCGGGCGGCGAGCGCCAGTCGGTGGCCATCGCCCGCGCCGTGTACTTCGGGGCCCGGGTGCTGATCCTGGACGAGCCGACCTCGGCGCTCGGGGTCAGGCAGGCGGGCGTGGTGCTCCGCTACATCGCCCGGGCGCGCGACCGGGGTCTCGGGGTGGTCTTCATCACCCACAACCCCCACCACGCCTTCCCCGTGGGTGACCGGTTCCTGCTGCTCAACCGGGGCGCCAGCCTGGGGCAGTTCGACAAGGACGACATCACCCGCGACGAGCTGACGTCCCTGATGGCAGGGGGCGCCGAGCTCGACGAGCTGGCCCACGAGCTCGGCCGCGAGATACCAGCCGGGTCCGGCCGCGAGGTCCCCGCTGGGTCCGGTCCCGAGGTCCCCGCTGGGTCCGGTCCTGGGGAGACCGGCGGGCCGCCCGCCTCGGGCGTTCCGTAGGGGCGCGCCGGGGGAGGGCCGGCAGGAGATCAGCCCTCCAGGGCGTACCTCATCACGCGGAACTTGGCCTGGGCCTCGGCCAGCTCGGCGGCCGGGTCGGAGCCGCCCATGATGCCGCACCCGGCGAACAGCCGGGCCCGCCGCCCCTCGACGTAGGCGCAGCGCAGGGCGATGCCCCACTCGCCGTCGCCCCGCGCGTCGATCCAGCCGACCGGACCGGCGTACCCGGCGCGGTCCATGCCCTCCAGTTCGCGGATCACATCCAGGGCCACCCCGGTGGGCGTGCCGCCGACGGCCGCGGTGGGATGCATGGCCGCGACCACGTCGAGCACCGACGCGCCGTCGGCCAGCCGCCCCTGGACCCGGCTGGCGAGGTGCTGCACGTTGGGAAGAACCAGCAGCTCGGGCTCGCCGGGCACCGTGAGCGAGGCGCATAGCGGCGTGAGTGCCTCGCGCACCGAGGCCACCGCGCACGCGTGCTCGTGGCGGTCCTTGGCCGAGGCGAACAGCGCCGCGGCCTTGGCCTTGTCGTCGGCCGGGCCGGCCCCCCGGTAGGTGGTGCCGGCCAGCACCAGGGACTCGATGGCCGTGCCGGTGTGCCGCACCAGCAGCTCGGGTGTGGCGCCGACCAGGCCCGCGCAGGAGAAGGTGTAGCAGTCGGGGTAGGCCCGGGCCAGGCGGTCGAGCAGGACCCGTACGTCGATGTCGCGCTCGGCCCTGGCGAGCAGGTCGCGCGCGAGCACGACCTTCTCCAGCCGCCCCGACCTGATCTCGCCCACGGCGCGGGCCACGGCGTGCTGCCACTCGAGCGCGGTCAGCGAGCCGTCGCCGTACACGATGCGGCCGGGGGACGCGGCGGGCGCCATCAGCTCGATGGGGGCGTCACCCACCGTGGTCAGCCACGCGCGGCCGTTCCTGCGGCCGAGCACCACCCGGGGGACCACCAGCACCGAGCCGGCGACGTCGGGGTCGAAGGTGAACGAGCCGAACGCGACCGGGCCCGAGCCGGGCACGTGCACGTCGTCGTCGATGTGGGCCTCGCCGAACTGGGCGGCCAGCCACCGCCTGGCCCAGTCGAAGCGCCCCGGCCCCGGGGGGACGCTCACCCGTGCGGCCTCACCCCAGGCCACCAGGCCTTCGCCCTGGTGGACCCAGGCGTACGGCGGGGCCTGCGGCAGTCGCGCGATCAGGTCTTCGGGGTGATGGATGGGGATGCTGCGAACCAGCGGGGGGCGGGTTATCCCGAGCGCGACACTCACTCTGCCCACCTTATGCGGAAACTGAACGCGTTCGACATCGGGTGGCCTCATCACAGCCCCGCGCGCTCAGGGTGATTCGCCGTCATGGGCGCCTGCACACGCTCCGTGACCTGTCAAGCCGCGATAGGAACTTGGTCAACGGTAGCAACGCCTCGCCCGGAGGTAATAGAGCCCACCCTTCCCGATCTCTACCTTGGGTTCTCGATCTCCAACCCGGGATCGATCGTCCCAGGTGGAGGTGACCATGGTCAGAAGGATCGCGCTCGTTCTCGCCGCATCGGCCGTGCTGGTGCCCGGCACGGCCGTCGCGGCGGCGGCCGAGCCGGTGCCCGCGGTGATGGCGGCGCTCGGCGACTCGATCAGCGCGGGCTTCAACGCCTGCGGCTGGTATGTCTCCTGCACCTCCCGGTCGTGGTCGGCGGGTGACGCGGCGGACGTCGACAGCCACTACCTCCGCCTGCTCGCCGTCGGCCCGGCCGTCAAGGGGCACAACCTCAACTTCGCCGTGCCCGGATCCACCAGCGCCGAGCTGGCCGCCCAGGCCGAGAAGGCCGTGGCCGCCAGGGCCTCCTATGTCACGATCCTGATCGGCGCGCAGGACGCCTGCGTCGCGAGCGAGTCGCGGATGACCCCCGTGGCGACCTACCGTGCCCGCATCGACCGGGCCTTCGCCGTGCTCGCTTCGGCGGGGGTGAAGGTCTTCGCCGCCAGCATCCCCGACCTCAAGCGGCTCTGGCGCATCGGCAGGGAGAGCGTGCTGGCCAAGTCGTTCTGGACGATCGGCGGCATCTGCCCGACCATGCTGGCCAACGCCTCCTCCGACGCCAAGAAGGACCAGGCCCGCAGGGACCGCGTCAGGGAGCGCGTGCGGGACTACAACACCGCGATGGCGCAGGCGTGCGCGGCGTACGGCCCGGACTGCCGGTCCGACGGCGGCGCGGTCTTCTCCTACCCCTACACCCTCGACCACATCAGCAAGTGGGACTTCTTCCACCCCAACGCCGACGGCCAGCGGGCGCTGGCCAAGGTGACGTTCCGGATGGGCTTCCGGTGGGAGCAGCCCCTGATCCCCGGGCCGCTCGCCGTCGCCCCCCAGTGACATCGGCTCGGCGACGCACGGTGCGGGCGGGGGCCGGAGCCGGCCGAGCAAGGCCACGGCCCCGCCGTGGGGGATGTCGACGGCCCATCTCTTGATCTACAAAGTAAAGGCGGCCGGGTCGTCCGGTACGGCCGAGCCGTACACCATGGTGTCGACGATGGCCTCGACGGCGGGCCGGGTGACACTGCTGGGGGGTGCGCTGACCAGGGCGAACAGGGCGCTGCCGTAGAGCGCGATGAGCGCGGGGACCTTCTCACGCGCGATCTTCAGTCCCAGCTGGTCGTGATGCCCGGCGGTGACGCGCACCGCGACCTCCTGCAGCCCCGCCAGCGCTGCGGCCAACGCCGGGCGGCGCACCGCCTCCAGCTGTAGCTCGAAGATCGCGAGGTAGCGGTGGCGCAGCGTGGTCGCCGCCGCGAGCAACGACTCGGTCAGCATCTCCACCAGGTCGGCGCCGCCCGCAGGTTGGTGCCCGGCCGCCTGGTCCATGTCCGCCAGGTGGAGCTCGACCACCCGCTCGGCGGCGGCGACCAGCAGCGCCTCGCGGCTGCGGAAGTAGTTGGACGCCGTACCGGCCGGCAGCCCCGCCTCCTTCTCCACCGCACGATGGGTCACCCCGTGCACCCCCGAGGCCGCCAGCAGGTCGATAGCGGCGTCCGTCAGGGCCTGGCGGCGGGCAGGGTTGGTGGGCGGCACCGGGCCATGCTATCAATGGCCGTAGTAGTACGATCGTAGTGAATGGAGGGGTGCCATGCGTGTCGTCGTGGTCGGTGCCGGGCTGGGCGGGGTGGCGGCCGCGGTGGGCCTGCACCGCCAGGGGCATCAGGTGACCCTCTACGAACGGGGCGCCGAGCTCCGCGAGGCGGGCACCGGCGTGGTGATCATGCCCAACGGGCTCCGGGCGCTGGAGGAGCTCGGCTACGACACGTCAGGGCGGTCCACCCCCGCCCGCAGCGCCGGGCTGCGCGACTGGCGCGGGAGGCCGCTGCTGATCACCGACGCCGTGCGGGCACAGCGCGAGGTCGGGTCGATGATCGTGGCCGACCGGGCGGAGCTGCACCGCTCGCTGCGCGCCCCACTGCCCGCCGAGACGGTGCGGACCGCGACACCGGTGGAGTGGCTGGAGCACGGAGTCAACGGAGTGGCGGTGTTCAGCGGCGGCGAGCGCGTCGAGGAGGCGGACGCGGTGATCGTGGCCGACGGGATCGGCAGCAGGCTGCGCGGGCAGCTGTTCCCCGGCCACGGCGGGTCGCGCAGGATCGGCCGCATGGACCTACGCGGCACCCTGCCCCGCCCTGCGGACCTGGACGTGGAGGAGTTGCTGGCCGCCATCCTGATCGACCGGCGCACCGGAGCGATGTTCGGGCTGTTCCCCATCGACGCGGACGGGCTGTACTGGTTCACCGACTCCGTGCTGCCGGAACCCGTCCCGGGGCCGGAGGAGGCGCGCGAGCGGATGCTGGCGCTGATGTCCGACTGGCACCCGGCCGTCCCCGCGCTGCTGGCGGCCACGCCCGCCGAGGACGTCTACGTCGACCCGATCGCCTGCCTGGCCAAGCCGCTGCCGACGTTCGCGACCGGCAGGATCGCGCTGCTCGGCGACGCCGCGCACGCCATGACGCCCGACCTCGGGCAGGGCGCCAGCCAGGCCTTCGAGGACGCCGCCGCGCTCGCCCGACACCTGTCGGGCACCGGGGCCGCCGAGCTGGC
>NZ_JBEZFH010000330.1:0-5427 GCF_040649355.1 Sphaerisporangium sp. NPDC049002
GCGCGCTGACCTCGGCGCTCAACCCGTACTGGCCCGTGGAGACGCTGCGGGACGTGGTCGCGCACTCCGAGTGCACGGCGTTCGTGTACGACGCGCGCAGCAGGGACCGGGGCGGCACCGGCCTCGGGCTCGCCATCGCCCGCGACGTCGCCATCGCGCACGGCGGGACGCTGCACGTCGAGGACGTCCCCGAGGGCACCAGGTTCGTCCTGCGGCTGCCGATGATGGATTAGCGCCCTCGCCAAGAGTTAACAGGAGCGACGCTGGGCGTTCAGCTCAGGCTCCCCTTGCGGGACGGCACCGGTGGTTAGCGTGCGTGACACCTTACGAGCGTGTCGCCGCGACGACCGCTCGTCACGCCGCATATCGAGGAGTCACCTTGCGAGTCCTGGCCGTCGTCCCCGCCCGTGGTGGTTCTGCGGGCGTCCCGCTCAAGAACCTGGCCAAGGTCGGGGGCACGCCCCTGGTCGCCCGCGCGGTGGCTTCCTGCACGGGGACCGCGCTCATCGACGAGGTCGTGGTCAGCACCGACCACGACGGGATCGCGGCCGCGGCCAGGGACGCGGGCGCCCGCGTCATCGAGCGTCCCGCCGAGCTGAGCGGCGCCACCGCCTCCAGCGAGTCGGCCCTGCTGCACGCGCTCGACCAGCTCGACGCCGACCCCGAGGTCGTCGTGCTCGTCCAGTGCACGAGCGCCTTCATCGACGCCGCCGACCTGGACGCCGCGGTCGCCAAGGTCCTCGACGGGACGGCCGACGTCGTCTTCTCCGGCCTCGCGACCCACGAGTTCGTGTGGGCCGCCCGCGACGGCGGCGTGAGCGGGATCAACCACGACCCGGCCCACCGGCCGCGCCGCCAGGACCGCGAGCCCGAGTACCGCGAGACGGGCGCCTTCTACGCCATCCGCACCGCGGGCCTGCGCGAGCACGGGCACCGCTTCTTCGGCACCGTCGCCGTCCAGCCCGTTCCCACCCGCCACGCCGTCGAGGTCGACACCCCCGAGGACCTGGAGATCGTAAGGGCGCTCGCGCCGTTCGTGGACCAGCCGGGGCCGCTCGACGTGGACGCGGTGATCACCGACTTCGACGGCGTGCACACCGACGACCTGGTCTACGTCGACCAGGACGGCCGCGAGTCGGTCGCCGTCAGCCGCTCCGACGGCCTCGGCGTCTCCCTGCTCAAGCGGTCGGGCGTGAAGCTGCTGATCCTCTCGACCGAGCGCAACCCGGTCGTGGCCGCCCGCGCCCGCAAGCTCGGCGTGCCGGTCCTGCAGGGGCTCGCCTCCAAGCACACCGCGCTGCGCGACTGGCTGAGCATCGAGGGCCTGGACCCCGCCCGCGTGGCCTACGTCGGCAACGACGTCAACGACCTCGGCTGCATGGACCTGGTCGGCTGGCCGGTCACCGTGCCCGACGCCCACCCGCGCGTACGGGCCGCCGCCCGCATCGTGCTCGACCACCAGGGCGGCGCGGGCGCCGTACGCGAGCTGTGCGACCGCGTGCTCGCCTCGCGGCCCGTCGACGCCGAGCCCACGGCCGCGGGCCCGCGCGCCACGCTCCGGGTCAAGGGCGCACCTGTGCGGATCGGCGAGTCGCTGGTGGGCCCCGGGCAGCCGGTGTACGTCATCGGCGAGATCGGCATCAACCACAACGGCGACCTGGACATCGCGCGCCGGCTCATCGACGTCGCCGCCGACGCCGGCTGCCAGGCCGTGAAGTTCCAGAAGCGCACCCCCGAGATCTGCGTGCCGGTCGAGCAGCGCGGCCAGATCCGCCAGACTCCGTGGGGCGAGATGACCTACATGGAGTACAAGATCCGGACCGAGTTCGGCCGCGACGAGTACACCCAGATCGCCAAGTACTGCGCCGAGCGGGGCATCGACTGGTTCGCCTCCCCGTGGGACGTGCCCTCGGTCGACTTCCTGGAGGACATGAACGTCGTCACGCACAAGGTCGCCTCGGCCAGCGTGACCGACCACGAGCTCCTGCGCCGGCTCGCCGCCACGAACAAGCCGATCATCCTGTCGACCGGCATGTCGACGCTCGCGGAGATCGACGAGGCCGTCGAGATCCTCGGCACGTCCAGGCTCGTGATGATGCACGCCACCTCCACCTACCCGCTGCCGCCGGAGGAGGCCAACCTCCGCACGATCATGACCCTCCAGGACCGGTACGGCGTCCCTGTCGGCTACTCCGGGCACGAGCGCGGCCTGCAGATCTCGCTGGCCGCCGTCACCCTCGGCGCGGTGACGGTGGAGCGGCACATCACGCTGGACCGCACCATGTGGGGTTCGGACCACGCGGCCTCCCTGGAGCCGAGCGGCCTGGAGCACCTGGTCAGGGACATCAGGATCATCGAGTCCGCTCTCGGTGACGGCGTCAAGCGGGTGTTCCCCGGCGAGGAGGCCCCCAAGGCCCGGCTGCGCCGCGTCACCGTCTGACCCGAGCACACCCCCGTCCGCCGGAGGGCCTCGCACGAGGCCCGAGGGCCAGAGGAGAGTTCACGAATTGACGCACGCTGGGGGGCGCCGGTGATCACGCTGTCCGTCGTGGTGCCGGTGCGGGACGCCGAGCCGTACATCGCCGACGCGCTCGCCTCGCTGCGGCGCAACGCCCGGCAGGACTTCGAGTTCATCGTCGTCGACGACGGGTCGGCGGACGCGACCCCGAGGATCGTCGAGGACTTCCGCGACGACCTGCCGGGCCTGACCGTGCTGCGCAACGCCTCGCCGGCGGGGCTGGCGGACGCCCGCAACCTCGGCGTCTCCCTCGCGTCCGGCCGGTACGTCACCTTCATGGACGGCGACGACTGGCTGGCGCCGGGGTACCTGCCCCACCTGGTGGCCGCGATCGACGGCCTCGGCTGCGACTTCGTCCGGGTCGACCACGTCCAGGTGGAGGGGCGCAAGCGGGTCGTCCACCGGGCGCCGGAGGCCAGGCGGGGAGTGGTGCTCACGCCCAGGGACCGCATCCTGCCCGCCGGCGTCAAGACGATGGTGGACTACCCGTACGCCTGGGCGGGGATCTACCGGCGCGACCTCGGCGACCTGCTGGCCTTCCCCGGCCACCTGCACACCGCCGAGGACCGTCCCTGGATCTGGAGGCTGCACCGCGAGGCGCGCTCGTTCGCGGTGGTCTCGCTCGCCGGCGTCTTCTACCGGCGCATGGTGCCCTCGTCGCTGACCCAGATCGGCGACGAGCGGCAACTGCATTTCTTCGACGCGTTCGAGCTGGTGTTCAAGCAGGTGGAGAACGAGCACGACCTGCTGCCCAAGGCCGTGCGCACCTTCTGCGCCCTGCTGGCGCACCACCTGGAGCTCGGCGACCGCTTCTCCCCCGCGCTCCGCGCCCGCTTCGAGGCCAGGGCGCGGGACGTCCTCGCCGGCCTTCCGCCGGACCTGGTCGCGGAAGCGGGGCTGGAGCCCGAGCGCGCGGCACTGCTGCACCCGCTGCTTCCCCGGCACCTCCGAGAGCCCGAGGAGAGCTTCCCGTGACCCAGGTCTTCTACAGCTCGACGCTCTTCGGGGCGATGACGCTCGCCGCGGCGATGGACGCCGGCAGGTTCGGTCCCCACTCGGGGCGCAGGATCCTGCTGGTGTCCAACAACGCCGCCATCCCGGAGGTCACCCCGTCCCTGGACGAGGCTCCGGGCTTCGCGGCGCTCCGCGGGCGCTTCGACGAGGTCTGGTCCTGGAACGACATCGTGGCGCCGCTGCACCCTTCCGACTGGAAGGCCCGCGTCATCGAGGTGCCCATGCTCGGGCGCCTGCTGAGCTCGCACCTGTCGCTGGGCGACGGGCCCGCCGAACTGGTCCTGGAGTCCGTCGCGGTCCCCCCGTCGAGGACGGTGGCGGCGCTCATCCGGGACTGCCCGATCACGGTGTACTCCGACGGGCTGATGAGCTACGGGCCGACCCGCGACCCGCTGCCGCAGGAGACCTCCGGAAGGATCACCCGGCTGCTCCACCTCGACCTGGTGCCCGGCCTCGTCCCGTTGCTGCTGCGGGAGGCCGGCGTCGCGCCCGACCCGCTGCCCGACGCGGCTTTCCGGGGAGTCCTTGACGCGATGCCCGCGCCGGACGGCCTTTCCGGCGACGCGATGATCCTCGGCCAGTACCTGTCGGCCCTGGAGATCGTCACCCCCGAGGAGGAGGCGGAGCTCCACGCCGCCATGCTGCGCGCCCTGGCCGCGCGCGGGCACCGGAAGGTCCTGTTCAAACCGCACCCGGCGGCGGGGCGCCGGCACGCCCAGCGGCTCCGCGCGGTGGCGGGCGAGCTCGGCGTGGAGCTGAGCGTGGCCGGGGAGACCGTCCCGGCGGAGGTCTGCTTCCAGGCCCTGCGGCCCGAGCTGGTGGTCGGCTGCTTCTCCACCGCTCTGATGACCGCGCACCGGCTGTTCGGCATCCCCGTCGCCACGATGGGCTGCGACACGGTGCTCGAACGGCTCGCTCCGTACGAGAACAGCAACCGGATCCCGGTCACGATCGTCGACGCCACCGTGCCCCGTCTCGCCCCCGACGGGTCGATCACCGACCCGCCGGAGGCCGACCTCCCCGGACTGGTCGAGGCGGTGGGCTATTGCATGCAGAACGAGGCGTACCCGGCGCTGCGCGAGCCGGCCGCCCGCTACATCGACACCCACGGCGCCCAGGCCCGCTACTTCAAGAACCGCCGCCTGGCCTCCGTCGGCCTCATCCCCCCCCCCCAACCCCCCACCAAGGCCAAGGGCCTCACCACCCGCCTCCGCCGCGCCCTCACCCGCTGACCGGTACGGCCCCGCGATCGATCGGCGGGCCGGATGACAGGCCGTACGACCTCACGCTCGCCCTAAACCGTGGCCGCAAGCCGACGCCAAGCCATGTTAAGTCGGTTCCAACCAGCCATGGTGATCCTTGTCGGCATGAATCCACTTAAGAGCCTCCTTCGGGTCGTCGCGGGGGCGGTCCTCGCGATGCCCCTCGTGGCCACCGCCTCCGTCGCCTCCGCCTCCTCGGTGGAGGCCGCCCCGTATGTTCGGGTCATCATCAACTCGATCACCATCTGGCGGACACAGGAGAGCGGTGCTGACGAAATCTTCGTCAAGGTCGGCGGCCCCAGCATCGTGCCGCCCTTGAACGTGACCTACCGTGTCTGGCCGAGAGCCGAGGGCTCGATCTCGTCGGTCCAGTCGGGCTCCTGCGTGAGCTTCCTCGCCTCCCCTTGCCCCTCAGGTGTGCGCGCCTACTACATGAGGGACGCGGGTCCGGCACAGCCCGTTTTCAGGTCCTCTGGCAGGATCACCGTCAACATCCGGGAAGAGGACGCCTTGTTCTCGGACGATGACGTCTTGCTCGCGCACGTACGCGCCCGACATGCTGTCGTACGACTACCGCACGATCGACGCCGACCTGGCGCGGGCGCGGGGGTACGCCACGGGCGATCTCGCCGA
>NZ_JBEZFH010000331.1:0-5368 GCF_040649355.1 Sphaerisporangium sp. NPDC049002
TCTTCGACTCCCGTCCCGAGGCGGCGGCGCCGATCGTGGACATCTACCACCGGGTCTTCGGCCGCACGGAGGGCGACGGCCGCACGCGCGACCAGCTGGTCGAGGAGGCGGGCGTCGCCAGGGTCGCCGACCCGGCCGGCGGCTCCTGGTACGCCGAGCGGCTCACCGCCGACCTGGCGGCCAAGGCCTGGGAGTGGTTCCAGGAGATCGAGCGCGCGGGCGGCGCCGAGGCGGCCCTCGACCGGCTGATCCCCGAGCGGCTCGCCGCCACCTGGGCGCGCCGCTCCGCCGGCATCGCCCGCCGCCGCGACCCGATCACCGGCGTCAGCGAGTTCCCGAACCTCGCCGAGCGGCGTCCCACCCGGTCGCCCGCGCCCGAGCCCACCGGGGGCGGCCTGCCCCGGGTCCACTACGCGCAGGGCTTCGAGGAGCTGCGCGACGCCGCCGACCGGGCGCGGGCCAGGCCGGAGGTCTTCCTGGCGACCATCGGCCCGGTGGCCGCGCACACCGCGCGGGCCTCGTTCGCCGCGAACCTCTTCCAGGCCGGCGGCATCGCCACCGTCGCGGGCGGCCCCGGCACCGATCCGGCCGAGATCGCCGATGCCTTCCGGCGCAGCGGCGCCACGGTCGCCTGCCTGTGCTCCAGCGACAAGCTGTACGCCGAGCACGCGGCGGCGGTCGCGGCCGAGCTCCGGCGGGCGGGGGCGAGAAAGATCTGGCTGGCGGGGAAGGGTGACCATGAGGGCGTGGACGCCAACCTGTACGCCGGCTGCGACGTGCTGGAAGTGCTCCGCGCCACGTTCGACGACCTGGGAGTGACCCCATGATTCCCGACTTCTCAGGGATCCCCCTGAACCCCGGGACGCAGGACGGCGAGCCCGTCCGGGCCGATCTCGGCCGCTGGGCGGAGGCCGTGCGTGACCAGGTGGGCAAGAGCCCGTCCGACCTGACGTGGGACACCCCCGAGGGCATCGGCGTCAAGCCGCTCTACACCGCCGAGGACCTCGACGGCCTCGGCTTCCTGTCGACCTATCCGGGCATCCCGCCGTTCCTGCGCGGTCCCTACCCGACGATGTACGTCAACCAGCCGTGGACGATCCGGCAGTACGCCGGGTTCTCCACCGCCGAGCAGTCGAACGCCTTCTACCGGCGCAACCTGGCCGCCGGGCAGAAGGGCCTGTCGGTCGCCTTCGACCTCGCCACCCACCGGGGCTACGACTCAGACCACCCCCGGGTGGCCGGGGACGTCGGCATGGCGGGCGTGGCGATCGACTCGATCTACGACATGCGGCAGCTCTTCGACGGCATCCCCCTCGACCGCATGAGCGTGTCGATGACCATGAACGGCGCGGTGCTCCCGGTGCTCGCGCTCTACATCGTGGCGGCCGAGGAGCAGGGGGTGGCCCCCGAGCAGCTCGCCGGGACCATCCAGAACGACATCCTCAAGGAGTTCATGGTCCGCAACACCTACATCTACCCGCCCGGGCCGTCCATGCGGATCATCTCGGACATCTTCGCGTACACCTCCGAGCGGATGCCGAAGTTCAACTCCATCTCGATCTCCGGCTACCACATCCAGGAGGCCGGAGCCACGTGCGACCTTGAGCTGGCCTACACGCTGGCCGACGGGGTGGAGTACCTGCGGGCCGGGGTCGGCGCCGGGCTCGGCGTCGACGCGTTCGCGCCGCGCCTGTCGTTCTTCTGGTGCATCGGCATGAACTTCTTCATGGAGGTCGCCAAGCTCCGCGCCGCCCGGCTGCTGTGGGCCAAGCTGGTCAAGGACTTCGGCGCAGAGAACCCCAAGTCGATGTCGCTGCGCACCCACTGCCAGACCTCCGGATGGTCGCTGACCGCGCAGGACGTGTTCAACAACGTCGTCCGCACGTGCGTGGAGGCGATGGCGGCCACGCAGGGGCACACGCAGTCGCTGCACACCAACGCCCTGGACGAGGCGCTGGCCCTGCCCACCGACTTCTCCGCCCGCATCGCCCGCAACACCCAGCTTCTGCTCCAGCAGGAGTCGGGCACCTGCCGGGTGATCGACCCCTGGGGCGGCAGCGCGTACGTCGAGCGGCTCACCTATGAGCTGGCGCGGAAGGCGTGGGGCCACATCCAGGAGGTCGAGCGGGCCGGCGGCATGGCCAAGGCCATCGACGCGGGACTGCCCAAGCTGCGCGTCGAGGAGGCCGCCGCCCGCACCCAGGCGCGCATCGACTCCGGGAGGCAGCCGGTGATCGGCGTCAACAAGTACCGCGCCGGTTCCGACGAGGACATCGAGGTGCTCAAGGTCGACAACACCTCCGTGCGCGCCCAGCAGATCGAGAAGCTGCGCCGCCTCCGGGACGAGCGCGACGAGCAGGCCTGCCGGGACGCGCTCGCCGCCCTCACCCGGGGCGCGGCGGGCGACGGCAACCTCCTGTCCCTGGCCGTCGACGCCGCCCGCGCCAAGGCCACGGTGGGGGAGATCTCCGACGCGCTGGAGGAGGTCTTCGGGCGGCACGCCGGCCAGATCCGTACCATCTCCGGGGTGTACCGCGACGAGGCGGGCGACGCCGCCAACATCGAGAAGGTCAGGGGCGCGTGCGCCGCGTTCGAGCGCGAGGAGGGCCGCAGGCCCCGCATCCTGGTCGCCAAGATCGGCCAGGACGGGCACGACCGGGGACAGAAGGTGATCGCCACGGCCTTCGCCGACCTCGGCTTCGACGTGGACGTGGGCCCGCTGTTCCAGACCCCGGCCGAGGTGGCCCGCCAGGCCGTCGAGGCCGACGTGCACGTGGTCGGCGTCTCCTCGCTCGCGGCCGGTCACCTCGCGCTCGTGCCCGAGCTGCGTGACAGGCTCGCCGCGCTCGGGCGGGACGACATCGTGATCGTCGTGGGCGGGGTGATCCCTCCGGGCGACTTCGACGCGCTGCGCGCCGCCGGCGCCGCCGCGATCTTCCCGCCCGGCACGGTCATCGCCGACGCGGCCCTCGACCTGCTGCGGGACCTCTCCGGCCGGCTGGGTCATGCCACGGCTTGAGGACTACGTCCAAGGCGTGCGGGAGGGCTCCGTCGGGTGGATCGCGCGGGCGATCACGCTGGTGGAGTCCTCGCGCGCCGACCACCGCGAGCTGGCCCAGCGGCTGCTGGTCGAGCTGACCCCCCTGTCCGGCAAGGCCAGGAGGGTGGGCGTCACCGGCGTGCCGGGGGTCGGCAAGTCGACCTTCATCGACGCGCTCGGCGTCCACCTCACCGGGGAGGGGCACCGGGTCGCCGTCCTCGCCGTCGACCCCTCCTCCACCCGCACCGGCGGCAGCATCCTCGGGGACAAGACCCGCATGGGAAGGCTCTCGATCGACCCGAACGCCTACATCCGCCCCTCGCCCACCTCGGGCACCCTGGGCGGCGTCACCAAGGCCACCCGCGAGGCCATGGTGGTCGTCGAGGCGGCCGGGTTCGACACCGTCCTGGTCGAGACCGTGGGCGTCGGCCAGTCGGAGACCGCCGTGGCCGAGATGGTGGACACCTTCCTGCTCCTCACGCTGGCGAGGACCGGCGACCAGCTTCAGGGCATCAAGAAGGGTGTGCTGGAGCTGGCCGACGTCATCGCGGTCAACAAGGCCGACGGCCTCCACGAGATGGACGCGCGCAAGGCCGCCCGTGAGCTGGCGGGCGCGCTGCGGCTCCTGCGGGGGGGCGGCGGGGCGTGGAACACGCCCGTGCTGACCTGCAGCGGGCAGGAGGGCACGGGCCTGTCCGAGTTGTGGCGGCACATCGTCCGCCACCAGGACCTACTGGAGTCCTCGGGCGAGCTGGCCGCCAAGCGCCGCCGCCAGCAGGTCGGCTGGACCTGGACGCTCGTGCGCGACCGGCTGCTCACCCGGCTCAAGGAGAGCCCCGAGGTGGTGGCGATCACGGCCGAGGTGGAGCGCGAGGTGCTGGAGGGCACCCTCACCCCGGCCCTCGCCGCCGACCGCCTCCTCGCCGCCTTCGGACGCGACGGACGGTAGCCGCGCCGGCGGCGGCGGCGAGGAGAAGCAGGCGCCTGAGGCGTGGTCGGGCCATGGACGGGTTTCCTTGTCTGGTTCGTACGGACTTCCGGTCCGTACGGGCGGTTCTGGTCCGTAGGGGGCGTTGTGGATCGTGGGGGTGGACGCCGGTCAGGCGCGGCCGCGCCAGGGGATGAGCCGGTTCTCCGCGACACGCAGAACCGCGTCGATGAGCAGGCCGGAGATGCCGATCGCGAAGAGCCCGAGCACGACGACGTCGGTCTGGAGGTAGCGCTGCGCGTCGCGGACCATGCCGCCGATGCCGGGCACGCCGTTGATGGTCTCGGCCGCGACGACGGAGGAGTAGGCGATGCCCACGGCCAGCCGGACGCCGGTGAAGATCTCCGGCAGGGCGTTGGGCAGCACGACGTCCCTGGTGAGGTTCCACCGGGTCGCTCCGAGCGCCCGTGCGGCCTCCACCAGCCCGGCCGGGGCGGCGTACACCGCGGAGGCGGTGGCCACCGCGACCGGCGGGAGCGCCGCGATCGTGAGCAGCCACAGCTTCGGGGTCTCGTCGATGCCGAACCAGATGATCAGCAGGCTGAAGTACGCCAAGGGCGGCAGCGCGCGGACGAAGGTCACCAGCGGCTCGGCCACGACGCGGATCCAGGGCACGGTGCCCATGACGACGCCGAGCGCGAGCCCGGCCACGACGCCGAGCACCGAGCCGATGAGGATGCGGCGGAGGCTGACGCCGAGGTGCTCGACCAAGAGGTGACCGCTGTACCCCCGGATCCCGTCGTGGACGGTCGAGGTCAGGACGAGCTGGTCCCACACCGCCCGGGGCGAGGGGATGAACGACGGGTTCCGCGTCACGCTCGCGGCCAGTTGCCACAGCGCCAGGAGCACCGCGATCGACAGCAGCCGTACGCCGAGCCTGCGGTACCCCGGCGCGCGGTCGCGAGGCGCCGCCGTGGGCACGGGGCTCCCCGCCCCCGCGCCGGCATGCTCGGCTCCGGCGTCGGCGGCGGGGTCGGGGTGGAAGGAGACGGGAGAGGTCACGAGGTCGCTCCGGGGGGCACGCCTTCGGTTCGCTCCGTTACGCCGTGACGGCGTGGTGGGCGAGGGAGAGGAGCGGCCGGCGGCTCGCGCCCTTCACCGGCCGGTGGACGCGGTCAGGGACGGCGGGTCGTACCCCTGAGGCGGCACAGGTCCACATGAAGCCGCCGGACGAGCAACGGGCTCATCAACATACCCATTTCCTACCGTAAATGAGGGGATTTAACAACCCCACTCTCGGACCGGGACGGTGGCGAGGGCGGCCCGTGCGGAGGCGGCGTCGTGGACGCGGAAGACCCGCGCGCCCTGCCAGGCCGAGACGGCCAGCGTGGCGAGGGTGC
>NZ_JBEZFH010000332.1:0-5214 GCF_040649355.1 Sphaerisporangium sp. NPDC049002
GGTACGAGATGACTGCAGTGAAGGTCCAGAGGCAAGCCCATACCCAGCCGAACGTGTTGACCAGCCAGCGGCGGGCTCCAGCGACCGGCGGGCCAACGCGGTGATCGCCGCGATGGCCCGCGAATGGGAGCTCTCGCACGGCTGGCACTCGGTCACCGCCGCCTACGCCTCCGCCGCCTCCCCCACCCCCGAGGAGGCCGTGCTGAGGCTCCTGGACGGCCACCCGGCCCCCGGCCCCGCACGAGCGGGGGCCCTCGCGCGCCAGCTCATCGTGCCGGGGGCCGTCGCGCCCGAGGCCGGAGGCTCGGGCCGTACGTCCCGTCCGGCCAGGGTCGTGGTCGCGCCCTACCTGCTCGCTTCGGGTCACTTCGCCGACAAGGTCCGCCGCGACACCCTCGCGGCCGGAGCCTCCGCCGTGGCCGACCCCCTCGGCCCCGCCCCCGAACTGGCCACCGTCCTGCTCGAACGCTACGCACAGGCCGTACGGGCGTTCCGGACCGGCACGTGCGCCCCGGCTCGCACCTGAAACCACGCGCCGTTACAGAGGTCGGCCCAAGCGGTTTCGGGATCGGCACGAAGAGAAGCCACCTTTGATGGCCGAAGGCCAGGCAGCCCTCCAAACGAAACGCCTGGTCCTTGATTTCCCGCAGGAAAGGTTTCCAGCCGTTGCAGAAGGATGTGTGCTAGAGCCGGCCGACGGGCTCATCCAACCTCCCGCGCCTGACGCCATCAAGGAAGGCATCCCATTCGGTCCAGGCGAAGACCAGGGTCGGACCGGGATCTTTGGAGTCCCGTACCCGGACGAGGCTGTCAGCGCCTGTCCTGCCGACCTCCACGCATTGCCCGCCATTAGCGTTACTCCGGCTGGACTTACGCCAGATGATCGGGGAAAGATCCCTCACAGACATGCCTCTCCGTCCACTCATATCTCCCGCATCACCTGCGCGATCAAGTTCCGAGTCGGTTCTGGGCCAAGCGACAGAGCACGCAAGTGGTTGAAGAGCAGAACATAAGCGTCTACTTCTGATGGATCCTCCAAATAGACGCTTCCCTGCCAATACTCAACGTACACGGTGTCCGGATCGGCCGGTTTGGGAAAACTCAAGATCGTAAAACCGCCATCCATCGCGGGATGAACACCGGCCGCGAAAGGCAAGACCTGGATCGTGAAGTGGTTCCTCTGAGAGAGATCGATCAGCCGTTGGAGCTGATCGCGCATCGTCTGGGGTTCCCCCACCGTACGGCGAACCACCGCCTCGTTGATGATCAACCATATCTTCGGCGGATGTTCCCGCTCCAACACTCGCTCCTGGCGCTTCATCCGAATAGACAGCCGCCGCTCAAGTTCCTCGTTCGGCGGCAGCACAGGCGCGGACCGCATGACGGCTCTCGCGTATTCCTCGGTCTGTAGTAGCCCGGGCACGAATTCTGGTTGGTACTCCTGAAAGGTGGAAGCCTCCTCTTCCAGGCCTACGTAGCTCTGCACCCACTCCGGGATGGCCTCGGACACCTTGTACCACCACCCACGCTTCCGCGCATCGCGCGCGAGTTGCGTGAGCGCCTCCCGGCGCTCGTCGGCTACCCCATAGAGTTCGAGCATCAAGGCCACAAGGCCCACCGTGGCGGCACTCGTGGCCGATTCGATCCGAGTGATCGTGACAGGTGAGCAGCCCGCGTGCTCGGCCACCTGATCTCTCGTGAGCCCTGCTTCCTTGCGGAGGCGTGCGAGTTCCGCGGCGAGACGACGCCCGCGTACCGAAGGGCTTCGCTGTGCGCTCATGACGTTCCTCTCCGTGATGGCCATCGCAGTATGTCGAATCGATCTTCGTTCATCAATCTGCACTATGTTCATTCTGATTCTTGTTGCCGAAGGCTCACGGGTCATGCACACTGAGCACCCAGCGTAATCATTCGGTCATGGATCGCTACGGCGCCATGGTCGTCGGCCTCATCGGCGGAAGGGGTGAAGGGATCATGAACGTGCGCGATGCCCTATGGCAGGTCCACCTCGTCGAACTGGCTTCGGAGTTGAACGACCTGGGGTTCGACTCCGTCGTTCGGCTTCCTCCCGGGCGGCGGGCGAGCCTGGAGGTCTTCGTGCCTCCCGGGCGGCCGAGACACACGGGAAAGCCGGGAGTGAACGGCTCGGAGCCCGCGACGACCCGACAGGTGCGGGCCTGGGCGCGGGGCCTCTCGCGGCGTTTCGCGGGGGTGGGCAGGTGAAGGGGCTCGGGCTGCTGGGGCGGGTCGATGTGCCCGCGCGGGTCACCGCCGTCCCGGCGGCCCGGCGCTGCGTGCGGGAGCTGCTGGGAGGCACCGATCACCCGCAGACCGACGACGCGTTGCTACTGGTCACCGAACTGGTCACCAACGCGGTGCGGTACTCCGACTCCGGGCGCTGCCCGGCCGGGCGGGTCACCATCGCCGTGGCCGACCACGACGGGACGCTCCACGTCGACGTGACCGACGCGGGCTCGTCGGAGAACCGGCCCACGCTGTGCCAGGAGACCCGTCCCGACAGCGGCGGCGGACGCGGCCTCTGGCTGCTCCAACAGGTGGCGACCACCTGGGGCTGGTACGAGACCGCCACCGGACGCGTGGTCTGGTTCCAGCTCGCCGGCAAGTGACGAATCTCCGCCCTCCGCGTCCAGGTCCCACCAGGACCGCTGTGGAGTGGATCGAGGCTCCCGCGAATCAGGGCGGGGCTTGTTCATTGCCAGGGATAGGTGTTTCAGCGCCCGTACATGCCGTGCCGTTGATCTTAATCCGACTACGCACAGTTACCATCTACTACGAGGCGTGATGGTATGTCGGGATGCTCGATCTATCGGGCCGAGTGTTCGGGCTTCGCATGGCCTCTGTCATCCACCTGAGCATTGGATCAAAGATGCGTAAATCGTCCTACCTGATCGCCGCGACCGCCGGCCTCGGCCTTGTCGCGGCGACCGCTCTGCCCGCCATGGCCGTCGACACCACGGTCACGTTCGCGATCACGACCGCCGGCCTCACGATCACCGCCCCGGGGGCGGTGAACATCGGCTCGGTGGCGTCCGGCGGCGCCACCATCTCGGGGCAGATCGGTCCCGTCACGGTGACCGACCTGCGCGCCACCCTGAACGGCTCCTGGACCGCGACCGTCACCGGCACCGACTTCACCACCGGCGGGGCCACCGGGCCCGAGACCATCCCGGTCATCAACGTCAGTTACTCCCCTGGCCCGGCCACCGCCACGACGGGCACGGGCACCTTCACGCCCGGCGCCGGCGGCATCATCAACGTGTTGGAGATCGCGTTCACCGGAACCGCGCTCACGGGCAACAACAGCGCGACCTGGAATCCGACGCTCACCGTGACGATTCCGGCCGCGGCCGTCGGGGGCACGTACACCGGCACCGTCACCCACTCGGTCGCCTGACCGGAGCCGGCGACAATCGTGCCTCTTCGTCACATCGCTGTGGGGCTGCTGGCGGCCGGGGCACTCGCCCCGGTCGCCGGCACGCTCGCCGGACCCGCGCCTGGTGCGGGGGGATCATCGGGAAAGAACATCGGGATGCGGCTGGTCGACGCGCCCGTCAACGCGCGCGCCAACTCGCGTGCCTGGTGCTACATCATCGACCACCTCGCCCCGGGTTCCGTCATCCACCGGCGGGTCGAGGTGTCCAACGCGACGGACTCGCCCAGGACTCTCTCGATCTACACGGCGGCCGGGGCGATCCGTGACAGGAAGTTCCAGTTCGCTCCGGGTCGCACACCCAACGACCTGTCCACCTGGACCACCACGGACAGGCCCAAGGTCGCCATGGCGCCGCATGCCCGTTCGATGGTCACGGCGACCATCGCCGTGCCGCGCGACGCCGCCCCCGGCGAGCGATACGCGGTGATCTGGGCCGAGACCGCCACCCCCCCGCCGCCCGGTGGAGGCGTCGCCGAGGTCAACCGCGTCGGCGTCCGGATCTACCTGTCCGTCGGCCAGGGCAACCCGCCGGCGTCGTCCTTCACCATCGACTCGCTGACCGCCGAACGGTCGGAGAACGGCCGTCAGGTCGTCCTGGCGCAGGTGCGCAACACCGGAGGCCGCGCGCTCGACCTCAGCGGTGACCTGCGGCTGTCGCACGGCCCATCGAACCTGAGCGCGGGCCCGTTCAAGGTCTCGACGGGCACCACACTCGCGCCCGGCGACTCCGGGCCTGTCACCGCGATTCTCAACGAGCAGGTACCCGATGGTCCGTGGCGCGCCCGCATCCGTCTCCAGAGCGGGCTGACGAAAGCCGCCGCCGAAGCGGCCATCCGGTTCCCCGCCTCCGCGGGGGCGGCGCGGGCGGTCAAAGCGGAGCCGGACACGAGCCACGTGCCCATCGCGTCGCTCGTCATCGGCGTCGTCGTGTCCGCGCTCGCGACGGCCACGGGCCTGCTCGTCCAGCGAAGGCGCCTTTCACGCCGGGAGCCGAGCGTCGCCGGGAGGGATGGCTAGGCGACCGAGTGGGTGATGGTGCCGGTGTAGGTTCCCCCGACGACGGCGGGGGGCAAGGTCACGGTGATGGTCGGGTTCCAGGTGGCGGAGTTGTCACCCGTGCCGCCGGAGACCGAGAAGGCGGTGCGGGGGGAACCGAGGTCGCCCGAGGTTCCGGGGGTGAATGTCCCGCTGCCGGTCGTGCTCGTGGCCGAACCCGGGGCATAGGTGACCGACCGCTTGGCGATGGTCTCGGGCGCGCTCGCACCGCCGGTCGTGAAGTCCGTCGAGCTCACGGTCGCGGTCCACCCGGTACTCGGGCCGCCTCGCGTGTCGGTCACGGTGACCGCGCCGAGCGGGCTCGACACGCCGCCGGCGCCGGCCGGAGCGGAGCCCAGGTTCGCGGTCGCGGGCACGCTGATGGACAGGGTGCCGGCGGCCTTGGTGATGGTGTCGGTGTCCAAGGTGACGGCGCCGTTGCGAGCCAAGGTACGGCCGTTCACCGTCACGCCGGTGGTCACAGTGATCGAGGTGAGCGCGAGGATGTCCCCTGCGAGAGTGGAGCCCGTCCCGAGCGTGGCCGAGCTTCCGACCTGCCAGAACACGTTGTAGGCCTGGGCCCCTCCGGTGAGGGTCACCGTACTGGCGGACGCGGTGATGAGAGTGGAGGCGGCCTGGAAGACGAAGACCGCGTCCGGGTCTCCCTGCGCGTCGAGGGTCAGGTTCCCCGTGATCTGGAAGGTCCCGGCGGCGGAGTCGTAGAC
>NZ_JBEZFH010000333.1:0-5211 GCF_040649355.1 Sphaerisporangium sp. NPDC049002
GAGAGGGTTCGGAGGCATTCCAGCAGGGGTGGGGGATGCCTGCCCGCCCCGCCGAAGTGCGTCTCGACGTAGCGGCGGGCCAGCGCGCCCCAGATCGGCGCGGTCGCCCCGATGCCCACCGAGCCGGTGGAGTAGTCGGCCGGGTCGGGGTCCTTGGTGCGGCTCGGGTAGCTCTGCAGTCCGCCCAACTGGCGCAACGTGGTGAGGTACGACGCGTCGAGCTCGCCCAGCAGGTAGTTGATGGCGTGCAGCACCGGCGACGCGTGAGGCTTCACCGACACCCGGTCGTCGGCGGTGAGACACTCGAACCACAGCGATGTCATGATCGACACGATGGACGCGCTCGACGCCTGGTGCCCGCCGACCTTGAGCCCCGTCGGGTTCGGGCGCACGCGGTTGGCGTGGTCGACCATCGCGGTCGACAGCCAGAGCACCCGCTGCTCGATCTCGCGGAGAACGTCGAGGTCGTCAGCCGGAGCGGCCGGAGCGGAGGAGGCCACGAGGTCCATGTGGTTCATCGATACTTGCCTCTCCAGCAGACGCCAGCCGTCGCTCCGTTGAGCACTTTGCTGAGCCATGCTGACCAACGACGTCGGGTATGCGCAAGAGCACCCCGATTAAGTAAGCTTCATGCACGGTTTTATAGGGGCAACCCCAGGAAGGTGAGGCAGTATGCGCAGCTCGGGAACGCTCGACCGGGTCGACGCACGGCTGCTCCTCGCACTCATCGAGAGCCCGCGGGCCACCGTGCTCGCGCTGGCGGAGCAGGTGGGCCTGTCGCGCAACACGGTACAGGCCAGGCTCGCCAAGCTGGAGGAGCGCGGAGTGCTGGCGGCCTTCGAGCGGAGTCTCGATCCCGAGGTACTCGGATACCCCCTGACGGCGTACATCACCGTGCGGGTCGACCAGCACAGGCTCGCGGCGGTGTCGGACGGTCTCGCCGGCATCCCCGAGGTCATCGAGGTCCTCGGCATCAGCGGAGGGGATGCCGACCTGTTGGTGAGGGTCGCCGCCAAGGACGCCGACGACCTCTACCGGGTCGCCGGCCGGATCCTCGCCACCCCCGGCGTGGAGCGCACCACCACCGCCCTGGCGATGCGCACGCTGGTCGGCCACCGGGTCACCCCCCTGCTGCACCGCACCGCCTCGGGCGACGAGGGCCAAACGAACGCCCCGGCCACACGCACATAAGCCGCCCGGCCGGCGACGGCCCTGAAGGCCGATTCCCCGCGCGGCGGTGGCCGGCTACCGAAGGCCGGTTTGTGGGCCCTCTCGGGGCAGGGCACCGCCGGGCCGCCCCGGCGTCAGGGGACGCCGGATTCGAGCTAGGGGACGAACCTCTCGTTGTGGACGCAGTGGGTCATCGTCAGCCCCGTCACGTCGCGAGGACCGTTCTTCCCGAGGCTGGAGAGCCTCTTCTTGTCCTCTTCGGTCAGGTCCTGGCCCGGCAGCGGCGCCAGGTGCGCGACGTCCTCGGGGCCGATGCCGAGACCCGCGCCCACGCGGAGCCCGAGGTCGTCCTCTGCCATGAGGAAGTGCCAGACCATGCGCTCCTGCACCGCGCGGTCACACTCGGCGATCATGGTGGTGAAGTTCAGCACCAGGTCGTCGCGTTCCCACTCCTCCATCAGCAGGTAGCGCTGGCCCGCCTGCTCGTAGTCGTTGGTCCGCGGGATGCGCTTGCGCGTCAGCCGCCCCCCGATGACCGGGCCCTGCTCGTCGTGCGCGGGGTACCGCCCCTCGCGCAGCCCGCCGGTGATGGAGGGCTCGTAGTTGACGTGCGGGTTCTCGCCCTGGCCGTCGACGTGGTAGGTCATCTGCCCGTCGCGCTGGTTCGTGCGGACCTCGGCGTGCTTGGCCCGGTTCACCGGTAGCTGCAGGTAGTTCGGGCCCACCCGGTGGCGCTGGGTGTCGCTGTAGGAGAACGTCCGCCCGACGAGCATCTTGTCGTCGGAGAAGTCCAGCCCGTCGATCAGCACGCCGGTGCCGAACGAGATCTGCTCGTTCTCGGCGAAGATGTTGGCGACGTTGCCGTTCAGGACCATCCGCCCGACGGGCAGCGCCGGGAACCGGTCCTCGGGCCACACCTTAGTGTCGTCCAGCGGGTCGAACTCCAGCTCCGGGTGCTCGTCGTCGGTCATGATCTGCACCCGCAGCTCCCACTCCGGGTAGTCGCCGCGGTCGATCGCGTCCTGGAGGTCCTTGGTGGCGTGCCCGAGGTCGCGTCCCTGGACGGTGGCCGCGTCGGCGGCGGTCATGCTCCTGACGCCCTGCTTGGGGATCCAGTGGTACTTCACCAGGTGGGTCTCCCCGCGCTGGTTCACCCACTTGTAGGTGTTGACGCCGAACCCCTGCATATGGCGGTAGTCCGACGGGATGCCCCGGGGGCTGAACAGGTTGATAATCATGTGCATGCTCTCCGGCGTCTGCGACATGAAGTCGAAGATCCGTTTCGGTTCCTGGTGGAACGTCACGGGGTCCGGCTTGAGCGAGTGGATCACATCGGGGAACTTGATGGCGTCCCTGATGAAGAACACCGCGAGGTTGTTGCCGACGAGGTCCCAGTTGCCGTCCTCGGTGTAGAACTTCACGGCGAAACCGCGCGGGTCGCGGGCGGACTCCGAGGAGTCCCTTCCGCCGATCACCGTGGAGAACCGGACGGCCACGTCGGTGCGCTTGCCCTTCTCGCGGAACGGCGCGGCACGGGTGTAGCGGCTGATCGGCTCGTCACCCAGGTAGCCGGTCGCCTCGAAGAACCCGTATGTGGTGATGCCGCGCGCGTGCACGACACGCTCGGGGATACGCTCCCGGTCGAAGTGGCTGATCTTCTCCAGGAACTGGTAGTTCTCCAGCGTCGCGGGACCTCGGGCGCCGACCGTCCGCTGGTTCTGGTTGTCGTAGATCGGATGGCCCTGCCGGTTCGTCAGCACCGGTCGCTCGTCGCTGGGCTCCGGTCCGGTGCTCGACACGTCCGTCATGACGACGGCTCCCTCCCTCTGACGGTCACGGTCGTGAACCCCTATCCGCTTTCACCCCCACCGAAGCCCGTGCTTCAGTCAAGAACGGGTGTGGTGACGACCGTCACAGCACCGACGCTTCCAGCACCTCGTCGTCGCTGGAACACCAGCTCGCGACGGCCCGATCACCCTTCCCTGACCCGCTCCCGGACGACGACGAGGACTGACCGGCGCTCAGGGGGCGTAGGCGGGCGGGGACGCCACGCGCCCGCGCCGGGCCGGGCGCCAGGTGCTGACCATCGCGAAGGCCAGCAGCAGCTCGGCGACGTCCCCTCCGTAGTACATGATCTCGGCGCCGCCCCGTAGCTGGGCGGTGGGCGCCGGGATGTCGACCAGGATCCCGGCGTACATGAGCTGGGACAGCGTGGCGTGCACCGCGACCGCGACGCCGAGCACGACCAGCCGGCGCGGCACCGAGGGGCGGCGCGGCGCCGGGTCGGGCCCGGCGACGACCCAGGCGAACAGGCACCCCGCGAGCAGGAAGTGCGCGTGGACCAGGTGGTGGAGCATCGGATGGCCCGCCGTCACCCGGTACAGCGGGGTCAGGTACAAGGCCGCGAGCCCGCCCACGCTGAGCGCCAGCGCGACCCACGGGTCCGCGGCGGCGTGGAGGGCACTGCTTCGCAGCACCGCCGCGAGGGCACGCCGCTGACGAGGGGAGGCCGATCGCAGCACCAGCGTCACCGGGGCGCCGAGGACCAGGCCGAGCGGCGCCAGCATGCCGAGCAGGAGATGCTGGAGCATGTGCCAGCGGAAGTCGTGCTCGGCGAACGGGGCCGGCGGCGGCAGCGACCCCGCCGCCAGGAGCAGCGCGCCGGCGGCGAAGCTCGCCGTCCGCCAGTGGCTCCAGCCCCTGGACTCCCCGCGCCGCCGGGCCGCCAGCACGGCGTAACAGCCCGCGAGCAGGACGGCTACGACGGGGAGGGCGGCTCCCTGGCCGTGCGCCTCGTGCGTGTGCATGGTCAGGCCTGGTGCGCGGAGCGGTCCCGGCACAGGTCGACGACCGTGCCGCCCCGGCTCAGCAGCACGCCGCCCGCGACCAGCAGGGCGCCGAGGACGAGGAACCCGATGTCCCACCAGGTCTGGTACGCGTCGGTGCGCACGTGGTGGATGGCCAGGATGTGGTGGTCCACGGTCCCCTCGACGAGGTTGAACAGCCCCCACCCGACCAGGCCCCACCCCCACAGCACGCGGGATCTCCAGACCCGGCCGCGCGAGTGGGTGACCCGCGAGTACAGCAGGCCGAGGCCCGCGAGCACCGCGAGCCAGGTGAACACGTGGAAGAAGCCGTCCCACATCGTGTTCATCTCCAGCCCGCCGACCGTGTGGGGCGAGTAGTACCGCACGCCGATGTGGTCGCTGTCGGTGCTGCTCAGCATGTGATGCCACTGGAGCACCTGGTGGAGCAGGATCCCGTCGACGAACCCGCCGAGTCCCACGCCGAGGACGATGCCCGGCAGCATGAGATCCCGCCCCGCACCGGCCCCGCCGGCAGAACCGATCGCCATCATGGCCCCCTCCCGGAGCGATCACCAGTCCGTCACCTCCCCCCGCGTGGCGGCGCGTAAGCCGGGCTTGATCATCTGCTTGCGCGGAGCGTGATCACGCCAGAAGTGAACGCGGTCTTGCTCCACCGGCCTGCTCCGCGAGAAGGTCGTCGCGGGGGCCGACGCGGAGGAGACGGATGACCGGGGAGAGCGTTCCGTCCCTGTGGAGGAACCGCGACTTCGTCGTCTTCATGAGCGCGCAGACCCTCTCCAGCGTCGGTGACTCGATCTCCTATGTAGCGCTCCCGCTGCTCGTCCTGCACGTGACGGGCTCGGTCGTCCAGATGGGCGTCGTCACCGCGCTCGCCGGGGCCGCCTCGACCGTCACGGGGATCTTCGCCGGGGTCGTCACCGACCGGGTCGACCGCCGCGCCCTGCTGCTGGTGTGCGACGTCGCGCGGTGCCTTCTCTACGCGGTGATACCGCTCGCCTGGTGGATCTCCCCGCAGACGTGGGTGCTCTACGTCGTCGTGCCGCTCGCGGGCGTCTTCTCGATGCTGTTCCAGGTCGCGTACGTCGCGGTCGTGCCGCGCCTGGTGGCGCCCGGCCAGATCACCAAGGCCAACGGCCACCTGTACGGCACGTACGCGGTGGCGAGCGACGGGGGCCCCATGCTCGCGGGCGACCTGTCGGGCCTGTGGGGACCG
>NZ_JBEZFH010000334.1:0-5176 GCF_040649355.1 Sphaerisporangium sp. NPDC049002
GCCCGAGGGCGGGTCCGAGCGCATGCGCAAGGTGATCAACAAGATGGTCACCGAGGAAGACCTGATCCGCACCGTCACCACGGCGTACAGCCAGGGCTGGCGGCAGGTGAAGCTCTACTTCATGTGCGGGCTGCCCACCGAGATGGACGAGGACGTGCTCGGCATCGCCGATCTCGCCAAGAAGGTCATCAAGGCGGGCCGCGAGGTCACCGGCTCCCGTGACATCCGCTGCACCGTGTCCATCGGCGGGTTCGTGCCCAAGCCGCACACCCCGTTCCAGTGGGCCGCCCAGTGCGACCACGAGACCGTCGACCGCAGGCTCAAGCAGCTCAGGGACTCCCTTCGCACCGACAAGCAGTACGGCAAGTCCATCGGCTTCCGCTACCACGACGGCCAGCCCTCGATCGTCGAGGGCCTGCTGTCACGGGGAGACCGCCGGGTCGGCGCCGTGATCAGGGCCGTCTGGGAGGACGGAGGCCGCTTCGACGGCTGGAGCGAGCACTTCTCCTACAGCCGCTGGATGGCTTGCGCCGAGCGTGCCCTGGCCGGCGAGCCGGTCGACGTCGGCTGGTACACCACGCGTGAGCGCGAGGAGGTCGAGGTGCTCCCCTGGGACCACCTGGACGCCGGGCTCGACCGCGAGTGGCTCTGGCAGGACTGGCAGGACGCCACGAGCGAGACCGAGGTCGAAGACTGCAGGTGGACGCCCTGTTACGACTGCGGGGTCTGTCCCACCATGGGCACCGAGATCCAGATCGGCCCGACGGGAAGGAAACTCCTCCCTCTTACGGTCGTCTGACCCGCCGGATGGAAGCAAACACCCGGTGTAACCGTTGACGAGATAGGCCATCCGGTCGCGGTGGTTTAGCCTCTTCCCGTACGACGTGAGACCGGGTGGGCCTGAGCGGCCTTTATCCTGGGAAGATGACCAGCCACTTGACACAGGAAGGATGACGTAGCTGAAGAACCCTGTTCCTGATGGGCCCCCGCCCGCGCCAGTGGTGCAGCGCCTCCGTGTGCGCTACGCCAAGCGTGGCCGCCTGCGGTTCACCAGCCACCGAGACATCTCGCGCGCCATCGAGCGTGCGGTGCGCCGGGCCGGCATTCCGGTTGGCTTCAGCGCGGGATTCTCCCCCCATCCGAAGATCTCCTACGCGGGAGCCGCTCCGACCGGGGTGGCCAGCGAGGCCGAATATCTTGAGATCGGTGTCGTCTCGGCGTGCGAGCCCGATCGGCTCCGTGCCGATCTCGACTCGTCGCTGCCACCGGGTCTCGACGTGCTCGACGTCGTCGAGGCACGTGCCGGGAGCCTGGCCGACAGGCTGGAGTGCTCGGTCTGGGAGGTTCGCCTGCCGGGAGCGGAGCCGCGAGAGGCGAAGGCGGCGGTCGATCTTTTCCTGGCCGCCGAGCGTGTCGAGGTCGAGCGCCTGACCAAGAAGGGCCTGCGCCGCTTCGACGCGCGGGAGGCCGTGATCGCGCTGACGCCAGATGAGGCGACGCAAGGAACAGCGGGCCGGGAGCCGAGCCAGCCATGTGCGATACTTCGTATGGTTGTCCGGCACGTTACGCCCGCCGTTCGACCCGACGACGTGCTCACGGGTCTGCGTCTTGTGGCTGATTTCGCGCCGCCGTCACCCCCCGCGGTGACCAGGCTGGCGCAGGGTCCGCTCGACGCGCACACCGGTGGGACCGCCGACCCGCTCGACCTGGACCGCGACATTCGCGGCGGCGAGCCGGGACCGGCTGTGCAGCACGTCGGTGACCACAAATAGGACTTGGCGCCGGGCCCCCGACAGGTGGCCTGGCGCACAGCGAGAGACGAGAGCTCCCGCGCGGCGCGGAAACGTGCCCGGGAGCCTGACGGGAGAACGCCCGCATGCTCGACAACGAGCCCATCGTCGGAGCCTCCGGCCCTGATGGGGATACAACAGCACAACAAGAACCGAAGCCGGTCAGGCGTCGCCGTGCGGCGAGCCGTCCGGCGGGCCCGCCACCCGAGGAGGCCGAGCGCGCCGCGGGCCTGGTGAGCGATTCGGGGGCGCCGGTCGCGACCGCCGCTCCTTCCACCGCCGTTCCCACCGCGGACACCGCGCAGGCCACGATCGCGGGCACCGCGACAGGTGCCGTCGAGACCCCGCGCGCCCAGGAGGCGGCCCCGCGCCATGAAACGGCGACGGGCGCCGAGGAGACGGCCCCGAGCGCACAGGAGGCCTCGCCCGTCGTCGCGGCCGAGGCGCCTCCCAAGCGCGCCACCCGGACGCGCCGTACGACGGTCAAGGACCCCGACGCGCCGGTCACCCCGCGCCGTTCACGCACCGCCAAGAAGGACGCCGTCCCGGCCGAGGAGGTCCCCGAGGCGGAGGCCGCCCCGGTGAAGCGCCGGCGCACCCGGAAGGCCGCCGAGGTCGCGGAGATCCCCGAGGTCCCCGAGATCCAGGTCGCACCCGGCGTCGAGAGCCCCGCCGAGGCCGCGGTCGCCGAGGCGATCGTCGAGTCGCTGCCCGCCGAGGAGCCGCTCGACGACGAGCCCGCCGGTGAGGACATCACCGAGGAGGCTCCGCCCCAGGCCTCGGTGTTCGTCGACCCGTTCGGCCTGACCGCGATGGGAGGCCGCGCGGCCGCGCCCACCGTCACCTTCCAGGCGCCCGCCGCCGTCTTCCAGCCGATCTTCCAGGCGCCCGAGCCGCGTCCGGCCGTACAGCCGGTCGTGCCCCAGCCCTACCCGCAGCAGCAGGCCGAGCCGGCCGACGAGCAGCCCGACGAGGCCGAGGACGCCGGCGAGACCGCGCAGGACGAGGACGACGACCAGGATGACGCGGGCGGCCGTCGCCGTCGCCGTCGCCGCGGGGGCCGCGGCCGGGGCAAGGTGCGCGAGCAGGACGAGGCCGACGAGACCGAGGACGGCGAGGGCGAGCCGCGCGCGGCGAACGCCGACCAGGCCGACCAGGCCGAGGCCGAGCAGGCGCGGGACTCCCGCGACGCCGACGGCGACCAGGACGACGAGGACGCCGGTTCCTCGCGCCGCCGTCGCCGTCGCCGCCGCAGGGGCGGGGACGACGCGGAGACGCCCGCCGACGACCCGCCCAACACGGTCGTGCGCATCCGCGCGCCCCGGGCCGGGCGTCCCACCTCGGTCGACGAGGTCCAGGGCTTCCGCGGTTCCACGCGTCTGGAGGCCAAGAAGCAGCGCCGCCGTGAGGGCCGTGAGCAGGGACGCCGCCGTCCCCCGGTGATCACCGAGTCGGAGTTCCTGGCCCGGCGCGAGTCGGTCGAGCGCGTGATGGTGGTCCGCCGTCAGGGCGGGCGCACCCAGATCGCGGTGCTGGAGGACGGCGTGCTCGTCGAGCACTACGTCGACCGCGAGGCCAGCCAGTCGTACGTCGGCAACGTCTATCTCGGCAAGGTGCAGAACGTCCTGCCGTCGATGGAGGCCGCGTTCATCGACGTCGGCAAGGGCCGCAACGCCGTCCTTTACGCCGGTGAGGTCAACTTCGACACCGCCGGCCTCGAAGGCCAGCCCAAGCGCATCGAGGCGGCCCTGAAGTCCGGGCAGTCGGTGCTGGTCCAGGTCACCAAGGACCCCATGGGTCACAAGGGCGCCCGGCTCACCAGCCAGATCAGCCTTCCCGGCCGCTACCTGGTGTACGTGCCCGACGGCTCCATGACGGGCATCAGCCGCAAGCTCCCCGACAAGGAGCGCAGCCGGCTGAAGGCCATCCTCAAGAAGGTCATGCCGGAGAACGCCGGCGTGATCGTCCGGACCGCCGCCGAGGGCGCGTCCGAGGAGGAGCTCAGCCGCGACGTGGCCCGCCTGTCGGCGCAGTGGGAGAACATCCAGCGCAAGGCCAAGGGCGCGAGCCCTCCCGAGCTGCTCTCCTCCGAGCCCGACCTGACCATCCGGGTGGTCCGCGACGTCTTCAACGAGGACTTCTCCTCGCTGGTCGTGGCCGGCGACGAGGCCTGGGGCACGGTCGACGAGTACGTCAGGTACGTCGCGCCGCACCTGGCCGACCGCCTGACCAAGTGGGAGGACGGCGACGTCTTCGCCGCCTACCGCATCGACGAGCAGATCTCCAAGGCGATGGAGCGCAAGGTGTGGCTGCCGAGCGGCGGCTCCCTTGTGATCGACCGCACCGAGGCCATGACCGTCGTCGACGTCAACACCGGCAAGTTCACCGGCCAGGGCGGCAACCTGGAGGAGACCGTCACCAGGAACAACCTGGAGGCGGCCGAGGAGATCGTCCGTCAGCTCCGGCTGCGGGACATCGGCGGCATCATCGTCATCGACTTCATCGACATGGTCCTGGAGAGCAACCGTGACCTGGTGCTCCGGCGCATGCTGGAGTGCCTGGCCCGCGACCGCACGAAGCACCAGGTCGCGGAGGTCACCTCTCTCGGGCTGGTCCAGATGACCCGCAAGCGGGTCGGCCAGGGCCTCCTGGAGGCGTTCTCGACGCCGTGTGACTGCTGCAACGGGCGCGGACTGATCGTCTCGACCGAGCCGGTCGAGGCCAAGCCCGAGCCGAGGGGCACGCAGGGCAAGATGGCGGTGGAGAAGGCCGTGGCCGAGAAGCTCGAGAAGGCCGGTGCCGACCGGCTTCTCAAGGAGGGTGGCGTCGCGGTCGCGGCGAACGGCGAGGGAGGTCGTGATAGCGTGACGGATGCGCTTGACGGCTCTTCCGAGGAGGACGCGCAAGCCGCACAGCCTTCCGCCCGGGGGCGGCGACGCTCCCGAAAGGCCACCAGACCGGCTGGGCCGGCCGAGTAGGCCGGCAACCCGGCGATCCGTCCGGTTCGACCAGGGCACCCGCAATCCGGTATCCTAGTCAATCGGTGCGTCCGGTGGCGCGCCTAGCTTCGCGCGCCTACCCGGTTCGCCGGTCGTGTGTATCGACGGTAGCTGGATGCATGAGGCGCAGCGTTCAGCGAGCAATTAGCCAGAAGAAGGGTTCCGCGGTGTACGCGATCGTTCGTTGCGGCGGCAGGCAGCAGAAGGTCTCCGTCGGTGACGTCCTCGAGGTAGACAAGGTCGCCGGTGAGGTCGGCTCCACGGTGTCGCTGGCGCCGGTGCTCGTCGTCAACGACGGCGATGTCACCACAGACGCTGCCACGCTTGGCAAGTTCGAGGTGACCGCCGAGATTCTCGGCGAGACCAAGGGCCCCAAGATTCGCATTC
>NZ_JBEZFH010000335.1:0-5163 GCF_040649355.1 Sphaerisporangium sp. NPDC049002
CCCACCATTCACCCCTCCGCCCTCATACGGCGCCCCGCTGGACGCGCCCCACTGACATGTGACGACGGGCACCAAGAAGAGGATCAGGGGAGCAGCCTCCCGAGCCATTCGTGCCAGGCCCGCTCGGTCTCTTTGGGGTCCACGTCGCGGAAGATGTGGTGTCCCACGACCAGCGTTTCGTCCCTTCCCTGGATGAACCGGTAGAGGCCGTCGTCGTTGCGGACGCCAAGGAAGCCGGGGACGGCGTAGTCGACGACCCCCTCGATCGGGTCGAGACCCGCGGGGGTGAGCCGCACCCGCTCTCCGGGGGTGACGGGACCGGTCAGGCCGACCCCTCGTTCGAGCTCCTGCCACACGGGTTCGCCGCCGCCCGTCTTGGGCCGGGTGCCGAAGACCACCACGGCCGACCGGCCGTGGAAGTGGGTGAGGTACTGGTCCAGGGTGTGCAGGTACAGGTCCCAGCCGCGGCTCAGCGCGTCGTACTCGCCGTCCCAGTCGTCGCCGAGTATGCCGCTCTGCACGAGCCGCAGCACGGTGCTGCCCTGTTCGCGCCCCTCGATGAGGTACTCAAGGGCCATGAACGATCCGTCGGGGCCCTTGTCGCTGCGGAACCCGAATCGCCTGGACGGCTCCCAGGCGGTGACCGTGGCCTCCACGGGGAAGTCGCCGAAGTACTGCCGGGTGGCGCCCCCCTCGCGGGGCTCGATCTCGTTGCGTCCCATGAACCACGAGTCGATTCCCGGGCCGGTGGCGATCGCGTCCCATACCTGCTCGGGGGTCGCCTCCAGCGTGACCTGCTTGCGCAGCTCGAACTCGTGCGGCATCTCAAAGCTCCCTTGTCTCGGTGTCGGCTGTCTCGGTGTCGACCATGAGGGTGTCGACCGTTTCGTGGTCCTCCGGCCGGCCGGAGGACCATGGGTGGACCGCGACGATCACGTGGTGGTCGCGGCCGGCGTCGGCGGTCTCGTCGTGATACGCGCAGACCAGGGCGGCGAACGCGTCGGCCAGATCGTCGGCGAAGGCCGCGCCGTCGGCGGGCGAGGCGAACCGCACCTGGCCGTCGATCGCGAACGTCGCGGCCTTCCTGCGGGCCTTGGCGGCGCCGGTGACCAGTTCGCCCACGTCGCGTAACAGCCGGGAGGCGACGGCCAGCAGCCAGCGCGGGGAGAGCCGGTCGGGGGAGCGGGCGGGGTCGGGGGCCACCGCGGCCAGCGCGACCGGCGAGATGACGTACGACGCCGCGGTGGCGGCCATCACCCGTTCGATGGTGTTGCCCCTGCGGCGCTCCTCCACCAGCTCGACCAGGCCGTGCCGCTCCAGGGCCTTCAGGTGGTAGTTCACCTTCTGCCGCGGCATGCCCAGCTTGGCGGCCAGCATCGTGGCCGACGCCGGCCGGGCCAGCTCGGCCAGCAACCGGGACCGCACCGGATCGAGCGAGGCCTCCGCCGCCGCCGGATCTTCGATCACCGCCACTTCGAACATGCACCAACGTTCTCACCGAACAATTTTATTGTCAAGATGATTGAGATTGTCGGCAGTGGCCACGCCGCCCGGAGGCCTCACGGCGGCCGGGACGGGTGCGGGACGCCGGGCTCAGTGGTGGTGCGCGGGAAGCCAGGTGGTGGAGTGGGCCTCGGGGAAGGTGGCCGGAACGTGGACTACAGCCTCGGGACGGCCGGTCAGGTTGAGGGCGTCGAGCACCAGCAGCTCGCTCCGCCGCAGCGCGGCGTTCTGCGCCAGGACCACGATCCAGCCGTCGCCCTCGGCGACCCCGCGAGGGACGAAGACGGGACGGCCCGCACGCCACCCGGGGCCGAGCTCCCGTACCTGGGTGGTGCCGGCCGCGAGGTCGTGGCCGATCACCGCCCGGCCGCCGGGAGCGCGGCCGAAGATCAGCTGGTGCCTGTGGCCGGACTGCCGGGGGTCCACGGACGCCAGGTCCAGCGCGCCGGTCAGCGGCCGCTCGTGGGCGGCGCCGGTCGCCAGGTCGAGCGTCCACCGGTATGCCCGCGAGGTGCCGGCGGCGTCGCCGGGGCTCCACTCGGGGGTGTCGAAGGCACGCGCGCACCGCACCGCGTCCACGACCACCCGATGGCCGTCGTCGTGGGCGTTGACCGTCTGGAGCACGAAGCAGGGGTCGATCGCGAACCAGAGCGGCTCGGTCGCGTCGCCCGCCCGGCGCGGCAGCAGCCCGATGCGCGCGGGCCGGCCGTGCTGCCAGCGATAGGGGGACCCCGCGCCGATCATGGCCGCCGCCCGGCGGTAGGTCACGGGCAGGTCGAACACCACGACGAACCGGTCGGTGAGCGCGACCGCCCGCATGAGAGGGGCGCCGTCGAGCGCGAACGGCCGGGCGTCGAGCACGCGGCCGTCCGCCCCGATGACCAGGTGCTCGGCTGTGTCCAGGCCGGGGTAGGTGGCGATGGTGTGCCACTCGGCGCAGGCGCGGTCCTTGAGCGGCGGTGCGACGCTCGCGCGGCACGGCCCGTCCGGCGGGGGATCGGCGGGCCCGGTGGGCCTGATCCAGATCGCGGAACCGGGCGCCTGGCCCGGCACGTCGCCGCGGGGCTCCCCGGAAGCCCTGTGCCGGCGGGCGGTGCCTCCGCCGAGTCGCACGCCGGAGACCAGCGCCGGGCCGCCCGCGACGTACGAGCCGCCGGGGGGCGGGCCGGAGAGCAGGAAGGTGCCGTCGAGGCCGAGAGGGAGGGTGCCGTCGACGTGCAGCGACTCGTCGTGGGGCAGGTGGCCGGAGTCGAGCGACCCGAGCGGGTCAACGTGCTCCCTGACAGTCATTTCGAGCACCTCCTCATGAGGCCTGACGAGCTGGCATAACAGCGTTATGTAAAAAATAACGGTGTTATGCCATACTGTCAAGGTGAGTCCACGCCGATCGAATCCGCAGACGCGTTCCACCCTGGTCGACATCGCCGCACGGCTGCTCGCCGACGAGGGTCCCCAGTCGCTGTCGGCCCGCCGCATCGCCGCGGAGGCGGGCAGTTCGACGATGGCCGTCTACACGAACTTCGGTGGGATGAGCGGGCTGGTGCGCGAGATGGTGTACGAGGGGTTCGCCCGACTTGAGGCGTACTTCTCCCATGTCGCGCTGACCGCCGATCCCGTCGCCGACATGACACTGTTCGGGAGGGCCTACCGGCACAACGCCCTGACCAACCCACACCTGTACGCCGTGATGTTCGGCGGGGCGTCGCTGGCCGGCTTCTCCCTCACCGCGGAGGACCGCCAGTACGGCCGGTACACCCTGAGCACCGTGGTCGAATGCGCGAACCGGTGCATCGCGGCCGACCGGTTCCGCACCGGCGACGCCGAACTGGTCGCCCACCAGCTGTGGACCGCGATCCACGGGCTGGTCACGCTCGAACTTGGCGACTACCTCATCGACCCCTGCAACGCCGACGTGGTCTTCGAGGCCCAGCTGACCACCCTCATGGTCGGCGTCGGCGACACCGTGGAGTCGGCGACCCGGTCGGTGGCCTCGTCCCGCCGCCGGCTGAAGAAGGAGGTCGAGGACGTCAGGCCGGACCCGTCGATGGAGGAAGGACCTCGATACAAGCGCACCGTCTGACCGGTGACCATGGGCATTTCCGGCAAGCGGCGGGTGGGCCCCGGGAGCGGGAGGTCAGAGCTCCACCCCGGCCTGCCCTGACGGGCCGTCCTCATCCCAGGTGCCCATGTTCCGGCGGGAACGATTCGCCGCCCGCGCCGGGCTCCGGCAAGGCGAGCGGGAGGCGAAGTACGAAGCGCGCGCCACGCGGGCTGTCCTCGATATTGAGGGTTCCGCCGGACATCTCGGCGATCTGCCGGGCGATCGGCAGCCCGAGGCCGGTGCCGCCCGCGTCCCTGCTGCGTGCGGCGTCCAGCCGGGCGAACCGCTGGAACACCAGCTCGCGCTTGTCGGGGGCGATCCCGGCGCCGTCGTCGAGGACCTCCAGCCTCGCGGTGCCGGCGGCGAAGTGCCCGGCGCCGGTGCCGGGCGCAAGGCACACCGTGATGGTGATCGTGGTGTCGGCGTGCCGTTCGGCGTTGTCGACCAGGTTGGTGACCAGCCGGGCGAGCCGGATCCGGTCGCCCATGACCACGACGTCCTTGTCGAGGACGTATTCGAGCCGCTTGACCGGATGGCGGGCCTCCATCTCGGCGGTGACCAGCTCCGCCAGGTCGACCGGGACGCGGGAGCCGGGCGTGCCGGCGTCCAGCCGGGCGACGGTCAGCAGGTCCACCACGATCGCCTGGAGCCGGTCCAGGCCGCCGAGCACGGCGCGGCCCGTCGCCGGCCAGTTGTGGCCCCTGGAGGCCATCAGCGCGTCCTCGACCTCGGCCCGTATGGCGGTGATCGGGCTGCGCAGGTCGTGGGAGGCGTCCGAGGTGAGCCGGCGCTGCTGCTCCATCGCCGCCTGGAGCCGCCCCAAGGTGTGGTTGACGCTCTGGGCCAGGTCGTGGATCTCGTCCTCGCTGTCGGGGACCGGCACCCGGCGGCCCGGGCAGGTGGCGTTGATCTCGTCCAGCTCCGACCGGATGGCCTCCACGGGGCCGAGGGACGCGCCGATGACACGGTGGGCGCCGTAGGTGATGCCCGCCGTCAGCAGCAGCGCGCTGCCGATCACCAGTGTGGAGATGACCGGATGGACCAGGGGCGGGATGACGGGGGCGGCGCTGTAGATGGTCCAGATCTCGCCGGAGCGGTCGACCTGCTGGGCCGCCACGATGTCGCACTCTCCCTGGGGGAAGGAGTGGTCGCACACGACGGTGGTGCCCCTGTTGTGTCCCCCGGCCAGATCGAATTGGGCCATGACGGGCTTGCCCCGCATCTCCTCGGACGCCGCCACCACCTTGCCCGAGGGGTCGATCACCTGGTGCTTGCGGACGAGGCCGTGCGATATCGGGGTGCGGATATGGCCACGATCGGTGTCCGCGGCGATCCGTCCGGCCGAGCCGACGACCTCCTCGGTGAGATACTCGGTGGCCAGGCGCTGGATGGCGACGAGCAGGACAGTGGCGAGCACGGCGGAGAACAGGGCCGCCACCACGCCCGCGTACACCGTGAGCCGGGTTCTGACCGGCGGGATGATTATTCACTTAGCAGTCGATCGTCCCCTGGAGAGTCACCATTCACGCCCAAGGACAACGGCCCCTGCTCATCCTGAT
>NZ_JBEZFH010000336.1:0-5100 GCF_040649355.1 Sphaerisporangium sp. NPDC049002
CTTGTCGAGGCCCGCCTTCCGATCCCGCCCGTGGCGGGATCGGAGACACCCGAGGAAGCCGAGTGATCAAGATCCTGCTGGTGGACGACCAGGCCCTCGTGCGGGCGGGCTTCCGCGCCCTGCTCGACGCCCAGGACGGCATGACGGTGGTGGCCGAGGCCTCGGACGGCGCCGAGGCCGTCCGGCTGGCTGAGGAGCACCGGCCGGACGTGGTCCTGATGGACATCCGCATGCCGGGGATGGACGGCCTCACCGCGACGCGCGAGATGCCCGCCGACATCAAGGTCATCATCCTTACCACCTTCGAGCTGGACGAGTACGTCTTCGAGGCGCTGCGGGGCGGGGCCAGCGGCTTCCTGGTCAAGGACACCGAGCCCGCCGAGCTGATCCAGGCCGTACGCGTCGTCGCGGTGGGGGAGGCGCTGCTGTCCCCCAGCGTGACCCGGCGGCTGATCGCCGAATACGCGTCGCGGGCCAAGGAGCCGCGCGTCACGGCCGGGCTTGACCAGCTCACCGAGCGCGAGCGCGAGGTGCTGACGCTGGTCGCCGCCGGGATGACCAACGACGAGATCGCCGCCAAGCTGTTCATGGCGCCCGCCACGGCCAAGACCCACGTGAGCCGGGCCATGACGAAGCTCCACGCCCGCGACCGCGCCCAGCTCGTCGTCATCGCCTACGAGTCCGGCCTGGTCAAGCCCGGCTGGCTGTGACCTGTCCCCCGCCGTACGTACGGCCTTCCGACCAGCGTGCGCGGGGCGCTCGTCGTGGCAGGTCATGACGGAAAAAGGGCCGGTGGTTAGCGAAGTGTGACTGGCCACCGGCGACCCTCTCCGTTACGTTCCGCGAGGAGACACTTACGGAGGAGGATCACGTGGAACCGAGCGTACGACCGCGTGGCGCCGGAGCGACCCCGGTCCGCCGAGCGTGACGCCCGCCGCGCTCTTCGCCGGGGGCCTCGCCGCCGGGCTGGTGGCGGGCACCGCCTCATGCACGGCGGTGCAGGGAGGCCTCCTCATCGGTCTCACCGGCCGCCGGGACGGCGGGCGGCCAGGCTCGGGGCTCGCGGTCGTGCCGGCGTTCATCGGGGGGCGTCTGGCGTCCCACGCGATGGTGGGGGCGCTGCTCGGCCTGCTGGGCGGCGTGGTCCGGATCCCGCCGGAGGGTCGGGCGGTGCTCCTCGTGGGGGCGGGCACCGCCGTGATCTGCTTCGCCGCCCGGCTCATCAGGAACACCGGCCGGACCCCGGCATGCTCTTCACACCACGCACCGTCGGCCTTGTCATCGCCTTCTACCTCAGCGCCGCCGCCCTCCGCCTCGTCGTCGGGACCCCCGGGAACGCCGGCGCCCTCGGGAACGCCATCGCCTTCGGGGGTGCCGGCGGCGGTGGCGGGGGTTCTCGCGCGGGTGCCGCCCTGGATGAGGGCGGTGCTGCTGGGAGCGGTCACCATCCTGATCCCCTGCGGGGTCACGCTCAGCACCGAGGTGATCGCGGTCTCCAGCGGATCCTGGTTCGGCGGCGCGGCGGTCATGGCCGGGTTCGTCACCGGCACGGCCCCGGCGTTCGCCCTGCTCGGCGTGCTGCTCCGCCGCATCGCCACGACCAGGCTCGCGATCGTCGCCGCGGCGGCGGCGCTCGTGGCCGGATCGGTGACCATGGTCGCGGGGCTGCGGCTCGGCGGGTGGCTGCCCGACCTCGGCGCTCCTCCCACCGCCACCGCGGGCGCCCAGACGCGCGCGGACGGCACCCAGGTCGTCACGGTCTGGTCGACGGCCGAGGGCTACCGTCCCGGCGTGGTCTCCATCGAGGCCGGACGGCCGGCGGAGATCGTCTTCCGCACCCTGGACAACCAGGGGTGCACGCGCACGCTGACGATCCAGGGCCACGACATCACGCTCCCGGTGACGGGCGAAGCGACCGTACGGCTCGCGCCGCAGGGCCCCGGAAGGCTCCGCTATGTATGCGGAATGGGGATGTATGCCGGATTTATCAACGTAAGTCAACCGGCGTCCCCAGGCGCGGCGACCGAGCCGAGACGCTGACGTCCCTGGTCGGGACGGGTCAAACGCGTTCCGCCGGACGGCAAGAAGCTGTCGATTATGTTCCATCTCTTTGGATCACGTGCGACTCTGTCCCCCATGACGTGGTGGCATGGTGAACCGGAGGCGGCGGTCGCGTGGCCCGCCGTGCCGATGCCCCGTGCGCCCGAAGCGTCACTCCGGGAACCCAGCGAGGCCGACCTCCTGAGCGCCGCCCAGGCGGGCGACTCGGGGGCCGCGCACCGGCTCGGCCGCCTGTACGCCCAGCGCGGCGACCGGTCGGCGGCACGCCACTGGTGGGAGCGGGCGGCGGGAGCCGGGAACATCGACAGCGCCTACAACCTCGGCGTCTGGCACGAGAAACACGGCAGCCTCGACGAGGCGATCACGTGGTACGAGCTCGCGGCGGGCGCGGGGGACGCCGAGGCGGCCGTCAACCTGGCCACCCTGCTGCTGGAGCAGCGGGGGGACGTCCTCGGCGCGCGCCACTGGTTCGAGAGCGCCGCGGGCGCCGGGTCCCGTCCGGCCACCCGGAGGCTGGCCCTGCTCTGCGAGGACGTCGGCGACCCCGTGGCCGCACGCGACTGGCACCGCCGCGCGGCCTCGGCGGGCGACCTCGCCTCCGCCCATGACCTCGCCTTCATGAGCTACGCCTCGGGCGACGAGGCGCAGGCGCGCGGCTGGTGGGAGTACGCCGCAAGGGGCGGGCACGCCGACGCCGCGTACTACCTCGGGCGTCTCCTGCACGCCGACCGCGATCCGGAGGGCGCGGAGACGCTCTACCGCCTCGCGGCCAAGGTCGACCATCCGGCCGCCGCCTCGCAGCTCGGCAGGCTCGCCCTCGCGCGCCGTGACCTGCGTACGGCCCGCGCGTGGTTCGAGCGCGCCGCGCACTTCGGCAGGGTCGAGGACCAGCGCATGGCGGGATTCGTCTGCGTCGAGCTGGAGGACCCCCGCGCCGCCAGCCACTGGTTCGGGCGCGCGGCGGCCAGCGGCGATCCCGAGTCGGCCTACAACTTCGGCCTGCTGCTCATCGCCGAGCACAACGACCTGCGGGGCGGGCAGCACTGGTTCCGCCAGGCCGCCATGTGCGGGCACCAGGGGGCGGCGGCGGAGCTGAGCACCCTGCAGTCGGTCATCGGCGCACGGCGGACGGCCCCCCCGCAGTGGACGGCCGACCAGGCGGTGCCGGTGTGGGACCGTCCCGTGGAGCCTGAGCTGGTGGCCCGCGCGGAGCTGGCCGTCGCGGCGGCGGGCAGGCGGGGCGGCACCATGCTGCGCATGGCCGACCTGACCGAGATCCTCGGCACCTGGGACCTGCTCACCAGGCGGCTCAGGGAGCCCATCGACGTGGTCGCCTGGCTCACCGAGAAGAGCGGCCTGCACGCGGCGGCCGTTGAGCACCTCAGCTCGGTGCGCATGACCCTGGTGAGGCCCGGCACCGCCCCCTGGCCCACTCCAGCCGAGATCGAGCACGTCCTCGCCACCTCACGGCAGCTCCGCAAACGCCTCGGCCTTTCCTGAAGGCCGAGGCGCGTCACGGGCGATGCCGCCGGAGGACCGGCCGCGCGGGCCGGCGACCCGCGCGGATACCGTCGGCTCGCCTAGCCGAGCAGGTCGGCTACCCGCGTGAACGGCAGGCCGTGGGCCTGGGCGACCTGCTCGTAGGTGAGCTGCCCGGCGTGGGTGTTGAGGCCGAGCGCGAGCGAGGCGTCACCGCGCAGCGCCTCCTGCCAGCCGAGGTTGGCGAGCTTGACCGCGTACGGCAGCGTCGCGTTGGTCAGCGCGTAGGTCGAGGTGTTGGCCACCGACCCCGGCATGTTGGCCACGCAGTAGAACACCGAGTTGTGCACCTTGTACGTGGGCTCGGCGTGCGTGGTCGGCCGGGAGTCCTCGAAGCAGCCGCCCTGGTCGATGGCGATGTCGACCAGCACCGACCCCGGCTTCATGCGGGAGACGAGCTCGTTGGAGACCAGGGTCGGAGCCTTGGCCCCCGGGATGAGGACGGCGCCGATGACCAGGTCGGCCTCCACGACGGCCTGCTCGATGGCGTACTGCGTGGAGACGATCGTCTTGAGCCGGCCCTGGTAGATCGCGTCGATCTGGCGGAGCCTGTCGATGTTGACGTCGAGGATCGTGACGTCGGCGCCCATGCCGACCGCGATCTGCGCGGCGTTCAGGCCGGAGACGCCGCCGCCGATGACGACGATCTTGGCGGGGGCGACGCCCGGGACACCGCCCGGCAGCACGCCCCGGCCGCCGTTGAACCGCATCAGGTTGTACGCGCCCACCTGCGGCGCCAGCCGGCCGGCCACCTCCGACATCGGGGCCAGCAGGGGCAGGGAGTTGCCCACCTGCACGGTCTCGTACGCGATCGCGGTGACCTTGCGGTCGAGGAGCGCGTCGGTGCAGGCGCGGGACGCGGCGAGGTGCAGGTAGGTGAACAGCACCTGCCCCTCGCGCATCCGGTGGTACTCCTCGGCGATGGGCTCCTTGACCTTCAGGACCAGGTCGGCCTCGCCCCACACCTCGTCCGCACTTTCGACGATCTTCGCCCCGGCGAAGAGGTAGTCCTCGTCGGGGATCTGCGAACCGAGGCCCGCGTCCCGCTGGACATGGACGTCATGGCCGTGGCGTACGAGCTCGTGCACGCCCGCCGGAGTGGCGGCGACGCGGTACTCGTGGTTCTTCACCTCGGCGGGCACGCCGATCTTCATCGCTGAATCCTTTCAGAATGGCTCGAATGATGGTACGCGGACGCGCCCCTACCAGCACAAACGCGGAAAAACGGGATCTACAGGCGAGCCCACGCCTCGGTGAGGACGGTACGGAGGATCGACTCGATCTGGTCGAACTCCTTGGGCCCGCAGATGAGCGGCGGCGCGAGCTGTACGACGGGGTCGCCGCGGTCGTCGGCGCGGCAGTACAGACCCGCCTCGAACAGAGCCTGCGAAAGGAAGCCGCGCAGCACCCCCTCGGCCTCGGAGGGCGTCTCCGGCGCGAGCCCTTCCCCGAAGGCGTCGCCCGGTACGTCCCGGGAGGCCGGGCCCACCACGGCGGAGA
>NZ_JBEZFH010000337.1:0-4903 GCF_040649355.1 Sphaerisporangium sp. NPDC049002
GCGAACCGGCCGCGGGGCGGGACGGGCGCGACCGGGTAGGGCTCCTTGTACGAAGGCGAACTGCGGGGGGTGGTCAGATGACCCGGCCCTCCGGTGCAGGAGCTTCACCGCCACCCGCTCGCCCGACCCGCTCTCGGCGGCGTAGACGACCCCTTGGCCGCCCTCACCGATCCGCCCCGTCACCCGGTAGGAGGCGATCTTCGTGGGATCGGTGGGCCCCAGGGGCCTGAAAGCCGGCAAATGTGCTCTCCCTTGGCGTGTGATCCTGAGCGCCGGCCCCCGTACCACGGCGGCAAGATTCTGCCATGTTGGAACGTACCTAAGTACGGTTTTGTGTCATTGGCCACGGTGGACCCCTAGGCCCCAAATCGGACACCCCGGTGTGATCGCACCACCCCGTCGCCTGGATAGGCTCAGGGCATGCGATCGTGGTCCGCTCCGAACATCTCCCCCCTGCCCGGCGCCGGCCTTCCTCTCCGGCTTTACGACACCTCGGCACGGGAGATCAGGGAGACATCCCCGGGATCCGAGGCACGGATGTACGTGTGCGGCATCACGCCGTACGACGCGACCCACCTCGGGCACGCCAACACCTACCTGGCCTTCGACCTGGTGAACCGGGTGTGGCGGGACGCCGGCCACGCGGTGCACTTCACGCAGAACGCCACCGACGTGGACGATCCGCTCCTGGAGCGGGCGGAGCAGACGGGCGTCGACTGGCGCGACCTCGCCGAGAGGGAGATCGAGCTCTTCCGCACCGACATGGAGGCCCTGCGCGTCCTTCCCCCCGACGACTACGTGGGCGTCACCGAGGTCGTCGCCGAGGTCGCCGAGCTGATCGGGCGGCTCAAGGACAAGGGCGCCACTTACGAGGTCGACCGCGACGTCTACTTCTCGGTCGCCGCGGCCCCGAAGTTCGGCGCCGTCTCGGGATACTCAGAGGAGCAGATGCTGGAGCTGTTCGCCGAGCGCGGCGGCGACCCCGCGCGCGAGGGCAAGCGCCACCCGCTCGACTGGCTGCTGTGGCGGGCCGAGCGGCCCGGCGAGCCCTCGTGGCCGTCGGACTTCGGCCCCGGCAGGCCGGGCTGGCACGTCGAGTGCACCGCCATCGCGCTGAACCGCCTCGGCAGCGGGTTCGACGTGTCCGGCGGCGGCTCCGACCTGATCTTCCCCCACCACGAGATGGGCGCCAGCGAGGGGCACGTCGCCACGGGGGAGTGGCCCTTCGCCAAGGCGTACGTCCACGCGGGCATGGTCGCGCTCGACGGCGAGAAGATGTCGAAGTCCCGGGGCAACCTGGTGTTCGTCTCCCGGCTCCGCACCGAGCACGACCCCATGGCGGTGGGGCTGGCCCTGCTCGCACACCACTACCGCGCCGACTGGGAGTGGACCGCCGACCAGATCGGCACCGCGGCGGAGCGGCTGGCGCGCTGGCGCTCCGCCGTCGACCTGCCCGCCGGCCCGGACGCGGGGCCTGTTCTGCGGCAGGTCAGGGAGCGCATGGCCGACGACCTGGACACGCCCGGGGCGCTCGCGGCCGTCGACGCCTGGGCCGCCCGCGCGTCCGGCGGGGAGGGCGCCGATCCCGGCTCGCCCGCCCTGGTCCGCGCCGTCGCCGACACCCTTCTCGGAGTCGCGCTCTAGCTGTTCTAGCCTCACCGGGGCCGCTCAGTCGGTCGGGAGCAGCGTGCCCAGGGGGCCGAGGTCGAGGTTCAGCTCCGAGGGGGACAGGCCGAAGCGTTCGCACAGCTCGGTCATGGCCTCTTCCAGGCGCATCAGCGTCAGGCCGAGCGTCTCGATCTGGTCCTCCGACAGGTCGCCCTGGTCCATCCGGTGCACGCACTGGCGCTCCACGAGCTGCCGTACGAGCTCGACCAGGGTGAGGACCAGCCGGGTCAGGTCGCGCTCGACCGTTTCGGGGTCGGTCTCAAGGTGCCAGCGGCCCGAGCGGGACTCGGCCGCGGCGCCGGCCCCGGCGTCCTCGGGCACCCGCCGCACCCTGGCGGGCGCGGGGCCCGCCGGTACGCGGCGCGTCCTTTCTGGTGTGCGGCCTTCCGGTGTGCGGCGCGTTCCTTCGGGTGTGCGGTCTTCCGGTGTGCGGCGCGTTCCTTCGGGCGCGGGGCCTTCGGGGACGCGGCGGCCGGAGGGATCAGAGCGGGGACCGCTCATGCCGCACCCCCGTTTCGAGCGGTTCCGACGCCCGGACCGACATGATCAGGGCACGCAGAGAGATGCGCACGAGGTCGATGTCGGCGATGGACAGGACCAGGTCGCCGGTGATCACGACGCCTCCCGCCAGCAGCCGGTCGAGGAGGTCGACCAGGGCGACGCGCTCGGTGGGAAGCCGCCCCTCGGCCGCCAGCTGGGCGCCCCGCGGAGCGAGATCACGTGCCATCGCCCGCCCTCGCCTCCGTTCCCGGGCCGCCCGCCTCTGGGCCGCCTTCTGGGCCGTCCTCTGAGCCGCGTGCCTCCGCTTCCGGGTCGCCGGGGTCCAGTTGGGTGAAGGAGTACGGCGCCCAGGGGCCGGTGAGCTCGATCTCCACGCCGGGCCCGCGGAGCCCTGCCAGGGTGGCGGCGAACTCCTCGCTCAGGTGGTCGTCGACAAGGTAGGCGCCGTTCAGCAGCATCCAGTCGTCGCGGCCGGACAGCTGCGGATCCTGGGGCCGGTGGCGCCTGCTCGCGACCGAGACGGCCGCCAGGGCGGCGTGGATGTCCTCGGCGCGCCGGGCCGCGTCGCGCCAGGCGTCGTCCCGGCTGCGCAGGCTCTCCTTGCGGCGCCTGAGATAGTCGGTCCCGGGCTTCACGGGCGCCTCCGCCTCCTGGCCCGGCTCGGAAGGCCGAGGCTCGGCGGCCCGCTCCGCGTACGCCTTCACGCCCCACTCGCGCCGCCCGGCCACCTGCGACAGCACCGCCGTGAAGTCGTCGCGCCTGCGGCCCAGCATGTCGCGGACCTGGTCCTCGCCGCTGTACACGGTCACCAGCCGCACCGGGGCGGTCGGCGCCGACCCGGCCACGGCCTCCACGACGCGGTGGTGCGCGCGGGCCGTCTCGCCGACCCAGTCGAGATCCTCCAGCGAGCGGCGCAGCGGCCCCTCCCCGAACTCCTCCAGCGGCACGGTGCCCACGTACGCGACGAGGCCGGCGTGCGCCACCGTATGGACCGGCGTGCCCGCCACGCCCGTCAGGCCCGAAAGCGCGGCCGGATCCACACGGTCCTCCTCGCGGGTGACCGCGTACAGATACGTTCCCGTGTCAGCCACCGCGATCCTTCCGGTCGGCGGTCCGGTACGCCGTGTCGCGCTCGTAGTGCTCGTAGGGCTCGGCCCCGCGCGACCGCTCGATCGGCCGCGGAGCCGCCTCCTCGCCCTCCACGGCGGCGAGCCTGCGGCGCAGGGTGCGGTTCTCCTCGACCAGGTCGCGGTCCTTGGAGCTGAGCCACGGGTCGTGCTCCCACCAGTCGATGCCGAGCTCGCGCGCGGTGTCCACCGAGGCGATCAGCAGCCGCAGCTTGATCGTGAGCAGCTCGATGTCCAGGAGGTTCACGCGGATGTCGCCCACGATCACGATGCCCCGGTCGAGCACCCGCTCCAGGATGTCGCCGAGGTTGCCGCCGGAGTCGCGGGCCACGGGCGCGCGCGGGGCGTACGACTGGGGTGTCACGCGCGCGGAGCGCGTCGGATCGGACATGTCAGTACACTCCGCCCGTGTCGCCCTTGGCGCGCTTGAAGCTCCGGACCCTGCGGTATGACACCAGGTCGCCCTCGGAGTCCAGGTCGGCCGCGTAGATCCCCAAGGTGTCGCCCGAGGACGGGACGCGGTGGTCCTCCACGACCTCGACCTCGACGGTCCACCCGTCGCCCGAGGGCTGCACCAGCGTGACCCCCTCGACGTCCTTGCCGGTCAGCTCGCCGATGTGGCGCAGCCCCGCGCGGCCGGCGGTGACCGCCGTCAGGCGCCGCGACGGTCGCACCCGTGCCGCGCGGCGTCCGTGCGGCGGCTCCACCTCGTCGTCCTCCGCGTCGTCCCCCGCCAAGATCTCCTCGTCCACGGAGTCGTCGTACTCGTAGGAGTCGTCGGGAGCGTATCGGCCGGTGGCGCGCTCACCACGGTCGTCGCGCGCACCGGGAAATCTGCGACTCGCGGGCACGACATCACTTCCTTTCGCCGCTTCCTGGCCGGTCGCGCCGCTAGGAGATCATCCGCTGGAGGATGTCCTCCATGGCGCGGGCCTCCTCCTCCTCGGAGATCAGGCCGGCCGCCCTGGCGTCCTCCACCTCCTCCAGCTGGCGGCGCACGGACGCCGGGTCGTGGAGCTGCTGGTCCACCTGCTGCTCGATCAGCTCGCCGAGCTTGACCAGCAGCTGGACCGGCGCGAGCGGCCAGCTGAAGAGCATGCCGAACAGACCCATTCCAAAGACCTCTACCTCTGTGTCGTGACGAAGTCGTACGGCGCCTGGGGGCCGAGCAGGCGCAGGGTGACGCGGTCCGCCCACCTGCGGCCGAACTCGTTCAGGGCCTCCTCGAAGTCGTCCTGCCTGCCGGTCTCCACCAGGACGGCCAGATGCGCGGCGTCCTCCTCGTGGGTCGGTTCGCGGATGACGATCGCGACGGCGTGGGGCGCCAGGCCCTCGGCCAGGGTCTGGGTGTCGGCGTCCCGCTTCGCCTCGATCGCCTGGTTGATGATCTCCCCGAGCCGGATCCTGGCGTCCCAGGTCGCCTCCTCGGGCAGGTCGCGGATCTCCTCGCGCAGCCGCCTGGCCTCCGGCTGCTCCTGGAGCACCTCCATGAGCACCGTCCCCTCGACGTAGTGCTCGCCGAGCCCGAGCCGCGTCACGTCGTCCGGGTGGATGTGCAGGGTGCACCGGTTGCTGCCGCCGGTCAGCGTCGGCACGTTGTGCAGCCA
>NZ_JBEZFH010000338.1:0-4879 GCF_040649355.1 Sphaerisporangium sp. NPDC049002
GCCGCGTCCACCACCACCTGGGTGTACGAGCAGGCGGAGCCGATGGCGACCTATCTGGCGAGCGTGCAGATCGGGCGCTACCAGGCGGCCGAGGTGGACGGTCCCGTGCCCCAGCGGCTACTGTACCCTCCCCGGCTCGCCGCGCGGGCGCGTCACGACTTCGCCCGCCAGGAGCGGATGACCGCCCTGTTCACCGAGTGCTTCGGCCCCTACCCGTTCCCGTCCTACACCGTGGTGGTGGTCGACGACGATTTGGAGATCCCGGTCGAGGCCCAGGGGATGTCGATCTTCGGCAGGAACCACGTGGACGGCCGGCGCGGCGAGGAGCGCCTGGTCGCCCACGAACTGGCGCACCAGTGGTTCGGCAACAGCCTGACGCTGGAGAGCTGGCGCGAGATCTGGCTGCACGAGGGGTTCGCCGCGTACGCCGAGTGGCTGTGGTCGGAGGCCTCCGGGGACGAGACCGCCGACGCCCTGGCCGATCGCTGGCACCGCAGGCTCGCGAAGCTCCCCCAGGACTTCGCGCTGGCCGACCCTGGCGCGCGACGGCTGTTCGACGACCGCGTCTACAAGCGTGGCGCGCTCACCGTTCACGCCCTGCGGCGCACGCTCGGCGACGACGCGTTCTTCGCCCTGCTGCGCGAGTGGACGACGACCTACCAGCACGGAACCGTCACCACCGACCGGTTCACCCGCCTCGCGGGCCGTTTCGCCCCCCTGGACGACTTCTTCGCCTCCTGGCTGTACGCCGAGCGCCTTCCCGCCCTTCCCCGATAGGAATTCATGTATTCCCTATTGAATTTATAGGGATCTGGTCGCAGGATCAGGGGTGACGATCCTCCAGTAGCGCAGGAGACCGTGGAGGACCGTTTCGTGAGCGACGGCCGGCTACGGGCCTACCTGACCGGGCGGCGTGCTCTCCGGACCGTCTGGGGGCTCTCCATCGGGGTGGCGAGATGCCCGGTGACCAGGTGTTTCAGGGCGCGCAGGAAGATCTCGCGCTCCTCCTCGGGGAGCGTGCCCAGCGCCTCCTCGTGGACGCCGTCGACGATCTCCTGGCTCCGCGCGGCGACCCGGGCGCCCTCCTCGGTGACCGCGACGATGCGGGCCCGCCGGTCCTTGCCGGAGGGGCGGCGCTCGGCGAGGCCGGCCTCCTCCAGGGCGTCGACCGTCACCACCATCGTGGTCTTGTCCATGTCGCCGATCTCCGCGAGCTGGATCTGCGTGCGCTCCTCCTCCAGGGCGTGGACCAGCACACAGTGCATGCGCGCCGTGAGCCCGATCTCGGCGAGCGCCGCCGCCATGCGGGTGCGCAGGACATGGCTGGTGTGGTCGAGCAGGAACGACAGGTCCGGCTTCGTGCGGGCGGGCGCCATGGCGGTCATCCCGCCAGCATAACAATTCGTCCCGTGGCGGATTATCCGGCAGAAGAACCTTAGGACTCTTAGTGTGGCCACCACGCGGGCAGGATCGCGGGGTGCGGGGCATGGTTGAGGAGGTCGGCGTGAGCGAGGCACTGCCCGTCATCGACGTGACGGCACTGATGGGACCGGCCACGGCCCGGGCGGACGCCGGTGACCCCGGTGACCCCGGCGGGCGAGGCCGTACGGCAGCCGAGCGGGTCGCGCTGGAGATCGGGGACGCCTGCCGGGAGAGCGGGTTCTTCTACGTCACCGGGCACGGCGTGCCCGACCGGCTCCTGCGGGAGCTGGACTCCGCCGCGCGCCGCTTCTTCGCCCTGCCGCTCGACCGGAAGATGGAGATCTCGATGGAGAAGGGCGGCCGGGCCTGGCGCGGGTTCTTCCCCGTCGGCGCGGAGCTCACCTCGGGACGGCCTGACCTGAAGGAGGGGCTCTACTTCGGGACCGAGTCGGCGGCGGACGACCCGCGCCCGCTGCACGGCCGCAACCTGTTCCCCTCGGAGGTGCCCGAGCTGGGCCTGGCCGTGACCGCGTACCTCGGCGCGCTCACGGAGGTCGCCCAGGGCGTGATGCGCGGCATCGCCCTGAGTCTCGGCCTGCGGCGGGACTACTTCTCCACCGGCTACACCGCCGACCCCACCATCCTCTTCCGGATATTCCACTACCCGCCCGCCCCGCCGGACGCGGACGGCTGGGGTGTGGGCGAGCACACCGACTACGGCCTGCTGACCCTGCTCCTCCAGGACGGCAACGGCGGCCTGCAGGTGCACGGCAGGAACGGATGGGTCGACGCCCCGCCCGTCCCCGGCACGTTCGTGTGCAACATCGGCGACATGCTCGACAAGCTGACCGGGTCCCACTACCGGTCGACGCCCCACCGCGTACGCAACCTCAGCGGGCGGAGCCGCCTGTCGTTCCCGTTCTTCTTCGACCCCGGCTGGGACGCCGAGGTGCCCCCGCTCCCCGCGCTGCCGTACAGCCAAGGAGGACGCCCCCGCTGGGACGGGCAGGACCTGCGCGCCTTCACGGGAACCTACGGCGACTATCTCACCGCCAAGGTCGCCAAGGTCTTCCCCCGCCTCGGATCCGAGGTGATCGGCGGATCGGACCGGACCTGAGGCGTGGACCCGGGCCCGAGGCGAGCCGCGGACCGTCCCTCAGGCCGGGGTGATGGGCAGCAGCACCCTGAACCGGGTGTCCCCCGGCGAGGACTCCACCCGGATGTCCCCGTGGTGCTTGTTGACGATGATCCGATAGGAGATGTCCAGCCCGAGCCCCGTGCCCTCGCCGACCGCCTTGGTGGTGAAGAACGGCTCGAAGATGCGCGGCCGGATCTCGGCGGGGATGCCGGGCCCGGTGTCGGCGATCTCGACGAAGATGCGGTCGGCCTCGTGCCCGGTGCGCAGGGTGAGGGTGCCGCCCTCTGGTCGCATCGCCGCGAAGGCGTTGTCGATCAGGTTGGTCCACACCTGGTTCAGCTCGGCGGCGTACGCGGGGACCAGGGGCACCGTGCGGTCGTACTCCTTGACCGTGCGCACGCCCTCGGGCGTCTTGGCCTGCATCATGGTCAGCGTGGCGTCGAGCAGGTCGTGCACGTCGACGGTCTGGTAGGGGGCACGGTCGAGCTGGGAGTACTGCTTGGCCGCCGAGACCAGGGTGGAGACGCGGGTGACGGCGTCGTCGATCTCCCCCATCAGCAGCTCGGTCTCGATCGTGTAGGTGAGCCACCGTACGGCGGCCTCCAGGTTCTCCCCGCCCACGGCGCCGGTGATCTGCTCCAGCCACCGCACGTCGATGCCGCCTGCCACCAGCGTGGGCGCGAGCTCCCACCCGCCGGTGACGTCGTGGTCGTCGAGCCAGTCGCCTAGCTCGTCCTCGGCGTCGGCGGTGGCCATGACCGACAGGGGCGCCGCGCTCGCGGCCCGCTTGACCGCGTCCTCCTGGAGCTCGACGAGGTCGTGCAGCCTGCTGCCGTCCAGCCGCCCATCGGCGATCATGGCCAGCTTGTGGCGCATGCCGGCGACCCGCTCACGCAGCACGGCGGTGGCCCGTACGGCCGCGGCGGCGGGGTTGTTCAGCTCGTGGGTCAGCCCGGCCGACAGCGAGCCGAGAGCGAGCAGCCGCTCGCGTTCCCCGACGATCGTCTGGTTGGCGCGCATGCCGAAGAACATGCCCTCCAGCAGGTGGGTCGCCATCGGGAACCACTCGCGCAGCGACTTGGCGAGTACCGTCGCGGGCACCGCGAACAGCTCGACGTCGCTGATGGCGTGCAGGCTGCTGGAGTAGCTCTGGCCGACCTCGTCACCGAGGTAGGCCTGCATGGCGCCCGCGTACACGCCCCGCTGCTCGGTGCGGGTGACCTCGACCTCGTCGCCCTGGATGCGCCGGGTCAGCGCGATCGTGCCGGTGAGCAGCTGGTAGAAGCAGGTCGCCGGCTCGCCCTCCTGGTAGACCGTGGTGCCCCCGGGCCAGCGCTCCACCCGGCCGTGCTCGACGAACCTCGCGAGCTGCGCGTCGTCGAGCGCCTCGAACAGGAACAGGGTGCGCAGCTCATCGGCGGTCAGACGATCGCCCGTGTCACCGCGCCCGGCGGCGGTGTCGGCCGGCTCGGTCATTGGGCCTCCAGGTAACGGTGGATCAGGGAGACCGCCATCGCGCCCTCGCCCACGGCGGACGCGACACGCTTGACCGAGTCGGCCCTCACGTCGCCCGCGGCGAAGACGCCCGGCATGCTGGACTCCAGATGGTAGGGGTCGCGGGGAAGTGACCACCCCGGCGGTCGCTGGCCGTCGGCGAGCAGGTCGGGCCCGGTGAGCACGAAGCCCCGCTGGTCGCGGACGACCGCCTTGTCGAGCCATTCGGTGCGCGGCTCGGCGCCGATGAAGATGAACAGCCACGAGGTGTCGACCGCGCGCACCCGCCCGGAGCGGGGGTCGCACAGCGACAGCCGTTCGAGGTGGTCGTCGCCCTCGGCGGAGACCACCTGGCTGTGCGGGTGGACCTCGATGTTGTCGTGGCTCTCGATCTGGTCGATCAGGTACTGCGACATCGACCGCCGGAGGTCCCCGGCCCGGATGAGGATGTGCACGCGCCGGGCGTAACGGGAGAAGTGCACGGCCGCCTGCCCGGCGGAGTTGGCGCCTCCGACGATGTAGATCTCCTGGCCGGCGCAGCTCGGGGCCTCGGTGGCCGCCGACCCGTAGAAGACGCCCCGGCCGGTCAGCTCCGCCAGGCCCGGCGCCTCCAGCATGCGATAGGAGACCCCTGTGGCGAGCACGACCGTGTGGGCGGCGATGACGGTGCCGTCGCCGAACCGGAGCAGCCGGGTCGACCCCCCGGACTCCAGGGCGACGACCTCGCGGGCGCCGAACTTCTCGACGGCCGCGTCGGCGAGCACCAGCGCGACCATCGCCTCAGCGACGATACCGGCGGCCGGAACCGCGCACACATCCGACCTC
>NZ_JBEZFH010000339.1:0-4875 GCF_040649355.1 Sphaerisporangium sp. NPDC049002
CCCGGGCCCGGCTCGGCCCCCCCGCCCCCCCCGCGCGGCCCCCCCCCCCGGCGGGGGGGGGGGGCGGGGGGGCCGCGGCCGGGCCCGCGCCCCCCCCCCCCGCGGCGGGGCCCCGCCCCCCCGCGGAGCTGGCGACGCTGGGCGTGCCGACGTGGCGGTTCGTCCGCACCCTGCTCACCGGGTACGACCAGGTCGACGGCTGGCTGGTGGCCGGGGGCGCCGACGAGCTGAAGGAGAAGACCCGTCAGCTGTTCACCGACGGGCCGGTGAAGCTGCCCGAGGCGGTCACGATGGTCGCCCAGCTCGGGGTGCGCGAGGACGTCGCCGAGCGCTGGCTCGCCTCCGTCCCGCACCTGCGCATCCTTGAGGGGCACGTCGTCCCGTGGCCGCGCAGCGTCAACGAGAAGGCCGAGGCCGTGCTGGCCGTCGCCGAGGGGCCGCTGAGCCCCGAGGAGATCCAGACCCGCATCGGCGAGGACTACAGCCTCGTCGGCATCCGCAACCAGCTCACCGCCGACGAGCGCTTCCTGCGGGTCGACAGGAACCGGTACGGGCTGTCGCGCTGGGGCGGCGAGGAGTACATCGGTATCCGGGAGATGATCGTCCGCGAGATCGAGAGGGCGGGCGGCGAGGCCTCGGTGAACACCGTCGTCGCGAACCTGACCACGCGCTATGAGGTCAGCGAGAGCTCGGTGCGCGCGTACGCGGGCGGGCCGGGGTTCGAGCGCACCCAGCGCGGATGGATCCGCGTCGCCGCGCCCGAGCAGGCCGAGCCGTACCAACCGCGCCGCGACGTGTCGATGACCCGCAGGTCCTTCCGCAGCAGGGACGGGCGCTGGTGGCACCGTGTCGACGTCAACGCCGAGCACCTGAGGGGCTCGGGGTCGCCGCTCCCCACGGGCTTCGCCGCCCACCTGGGGATGGCCCCCGGCGGGCAGCTGACCACCTCCACCCCGTCCGGCGACGTCGTGATCAGCTGGCACAACCAGCCGACGATGGGCTCGATAAGGCCCGTCCTGGCCGACTACAACGCCGGCGAGGGCGACTCGATCTTCATGACGGTGTCGGACGGCGGCGAGCTGCTGACCCGCTACCTGCCGCAGGCCGCACAGGGGCTGCCGCCGGTCAACATGGCGCTGCACCTGATCGGGTACACCGCCCCTGTGGCCTCGGAGGCGGAGGCCCTGCGGCTCATCGGGGCCCGCATCGGCCTGGCGGACGGCGCCTCGCGCGAGGAGGTCCTGACCCGCCTGCGCGAGCGCGGCGACCGCGACATCCTGGCCTTCCTCGACCCCGAGGCGGCGTGACCCCGGCGCCGGTCGCGAGTGATCCCCGTGGCCCTGACGGGCCGTGATCCCATGGCCTAAGCTCGGTTTCATGTTGCGGCTGTATGACACCAGGTCCAGGCAGCTCGAAGAGATCGTCCCCGCGAACGCGCGCGTCCTGCGCATGTACACCTGCGGGCCGACCGTCTACCGGTACGCCCACGTGGGCAACCTCAGGTCGTACCTGCTGTCCGACCTGATCCGCCGGGTGCTGGAGCAGAGCCGGGTGCGGTCGGTGGTCTGCCAGAACATCACCGACGTGGGTCACCTGGTCGACGACGAGGAGATCGACGCCTCGGGCGAGGACAAGGTCCTCCAGCAGGCCCGCCGCGAGGGGCGCTCGGCCATGGAGATCGCCCGGTTCTACGAGGACGCCTTCCGCCGCGACACCTCGGCGCTCAACATGCGCACCCCCGAGCACACCCCACGTGCCACCGAGACGATCGACCTGATGATCGAGCTGATCGCCAAGCTCATCGAGAAGGGTCACGCCTACGCCGTGGACGACGGCTCGGTCTTCTTCGATGCCCAGAGTTTCCCAACTTACGGTGAAATTTCGGGAAATCGGCTCGACGCGCTGAAGCCCGGCCACCGGGTCGAGGGCGTGGACCCTCGCAAGCGCTTCCACGCCGACTGGGCGCTGTGGAAGGGCTCCGACCGCGACATGACCTGGGAGACGCCCTGGGGCAGGGGGTTCCCCGGCTGGCACATCGAGTGCTCGGCCATGTCCCTGCGCTTCCTCGGCGAGCACATCGACATCCACACCGGCGGCAAGGACCTGCGCTTCCCCCACCACGAGGACGAGCGCGCCCAGTCGAACGCCTCGGTCGGGCACGACGTCGTCAAACACTGGGTCCACGGCGAGCACGTGCTGTTCGACGGCCGCAAGATGGCCAAGTCCACCGGCAACGTCGTGCTCCTGTCCGACGTCGTGGCCGCCGGGCTCGACCCCCTGGCCGTGCGGCTCGCGCTCCTGGAACACCGCTACCGCCAGCAGATGAACCTCACCTGGGACACCCTCCACGCGGCCGACCGCACCCTGCGCCGCTGGCGCCAGCGCGTCGCCGAGTGGGCCGAGTCCCCGAGCCGGCCGATCGCCGCCGCGTACGCCGACCGCGCCCAGGCCGCCTTCGACGACGATCTGGACACCCCCGCGGCCCTGCGCGTCGTGCGCGAGCTGGAGCGTGACGAGACGGTGGACCCCGGCTCCCGCCTTGAGACGTTCCTGCACCTCGACCAGGTGCTGGGCCTGGACCTCTCCATCGACATCGGCAAGCCTCCCGTCGTCGCGGTCCTCCCGCCCGGCGCGGCCGAGCTGCTGGAGGCCCGCGCGAAGGCCCGCGAGACCAGAGACTGGCCCGCCTCCGACCGCCTCCGCGACGAGCTGGCCGCGCTGGGCGTCAAGGTCACCGACACCGCACAGGGACAGACCTGGTCCTGACCCGGGCCACCACCGCATGGCTCATCCCCGTGGGGACATCAGAAGGAATGGATCGGCCTCGATGATTCGGAGTGGCCATCCGTTCAGATGCCGTACCCGTTCAGATGCCGTACCCGTTCAGATGCCGTACCCGTTCAAATGCCGTACCCGGAAATACCCTCCTGGACGAGTCACCTCGGAGGCCGGCCAGACGATTCAACGAGAAATGGGGCCGGTGGGTGAACACCGGCCCCACGGTTCTCACCTGTCCGGCTCAGCCGAGGACGATCGCGATTCCTGGGAACGCGTCGGTCGCGTTGCTCCATGGGGAGTAGTACATCCGCCAGGCGCACGTCCGGCCGCTGGTGACGTAGCCGGTACACGTTACGGCGGTGCCGCCGTCGATGGCGGTGTTGACACCCGCCGCGAAGACCTGGGCGGTGTTCGCGGGGTTGACGACCTCGACCGAGCCGCCGCTGTCACCTTGCCCGACGGCGTTGGTGTGCGCGGACTGCTCCGCCCGTACCGTTCCGGTGATCAGGTAGCCGACGTTGATGGTGACGCCGACCTGCTGGACCTGGATGCTGCAGTTGGTCCCCGAGTAGGCGCCGGAGGTGCACACCCACAGGCCGACATAGGAGCTGGAGGTGCCGACCACCGGGTTGGCGAACTCGGGAGAGGTGGAGCCGACGTTGTTGTTGAAGACATAGCCCTGCGAGGCGGCCTGGATCAGCAGCACGTCGCGGGTGTTGTCGTCCTGCGTGATGCCTCCGATGACTTCACCGGTCGGATCGGTGGCCGTGTTGCCGATCGCTCCGCAGTGCCCGGCGGACAGCACCCTGTTCACCCCGCCGTAGGTGACGGCGAAGCCCGTCGAGCAGCCGCCGCCGGGGCTGTTCCACGCGCCGCCACCCCACCACGGCGGGGAGTCGTTCCACCGGGTCGTCAGCATGGGGCGGACGCCGGCCTCCACGGTGACCGGTACCGCCGAATCGGTGATCCCTGAACGAGTCGCGTTGAGGTCGGCGCCCGTGACGGCCAGGCCCGAGCCGTCGGGCTTCGCGGCGATCGAAGTGATCACATCGCTGGACCTGCGGATGAGGCGAGCCATCTCCCGCTCCAGCTCACGTGCCGAGTACTGCGCAGGAAGGAGACTGATCGGGACGTCACGGCGCAGTTCGCCGACCAGCCCGGCGATCCGCTTGGGGGTGCCGCCCTTCCAGTAGACGCGAAGTTCGTGGTTCTCCGGGGCGGCGATGACGCCGGCGTAGCCGCTGCCGCCCTGTTCCTTGGCGGCCGCGGTGATGCGGTCGGCGGCTTTGACGAGTTTCTCCTGGGTGGCCAGAAGCTCTTTCCAGGACGCGAAGCCACCCGGGACCTTCCCGGGCTGCTCGATGGCCTGTGTGCGGGGGTTCTTGACCGGATCCGGCGCGGTGGCGGCCTGAGCGCTGCCCATCCCGACGGTGACCAGGGTGATTCCCAGTGCTACCGCGAGGCTACGGGTGAGTTTTGGGGCTTTTTTGGCGCTGGGGGGCGTTTTCACCAGGGTGCTCCTCTGTGCTCACTTTGCGGTGATGCACCCCGGTATTTCATGTATGTGATAGGCCATCAATGTCTTGACTGTCATTCAAACTATTGGTAATGACGATAGTTGACAGACAGATATCAGGATTGTGGTTTCGCGCCTAATCGGGGGTTATCCGGAATTCCCGTCCGCCACCTGCGGATTGATTTGACGGTCCGGAATCACGGCAAACGGACGTCACCCGATCTACTGTCCGCTTTCGGACACGCGGAGAGAGCGGCCGACCATTTCACGGAAGGGATCATGGCGTGCGCTTCCGCGCACGCCGAAAAGACCCGTCGTCGTCCAGCGGACTCCGCCTGTTCAGCCGGTGAGTGTGCGGGTCTCGCCCACGGCGAGGTCCCAGAGGTCCGCGCGGTCGCGGCCGGAGGCGATCCAGGCCGCGCGGGTCTCCTGCACGGGGGCCATCAGCGGCTCGCCCGAGAGCACGAACGTCCCCCAGTGCATGGTCGCCATCCGCCGTGCGCCGCCTGCCGAGGCACACTCCGGTCTTCGTCCCGGCCAACCTGGCGAGCTGGTTCACCAAGAGGGGCTTCACGAACGTC
>NZ_JBEZFH010000340.1:0-4846 GCF_040649355.1 Sphaerisporangium sp. NPDC049002
AACATCGCTCCGGGTCGCACGATGTGATGGGCAGGTTGTACCTGGATCGCCCATCGGTGACCATTCGCACAGAGTTCTACAAGCCCGAAAAGGGGGCCGCTCCTGCGGCTGATGCTGGTGCGCCTCGCCCCCGGCCGCCACCGCCTGGCCCTGTCGCACCAGCACCTGCTCCTGGACGGCTGGTCGATCCCCAGGCTCATGAGCGAACTGAGCGACCTGTACGCGCACGGGCCCGCCTCGCCGGCCGCCGCCCCGTATCGGGGGTACCTCGCGTGGCTGGCGCGGCAGGACGCGGGCGCCTCCGCCGACGCCTGGGCCGAGGCGCTGGACGGCCTGGAGGATCCCACCCACCTGGCGCCCGCCGACCCGAACCGGGCTCCGGTCGTGCCCGAGACGCACACCACGCACGTCACCCGGGAGGTGACCGAGGCCCTGTCGGCCCTCGCCCGTGCGCGCGGCCTGACCGTCAACACCCTGGTCCAGGGCGCCTGGAGCATCCTGCTGTCCCGGCTCACCGGCCGTGACGACGTGGTGTTCGGCGCGACGGTCTCCGGGCGGCCCCCGGAGCTGGACGGCGTCGAGTCGATGATCGGCCTGTTCATCAACACGGTCCCGGTCCGCGTCCGGGTACGCGACGGCGAGAGCATGGCGGCGTTCCTCGACCGTCTCCAGGACGAGCAGTCGCGGCTCATCGCCCACCAGCACGCCGGCCTGGCCGGCATCCAGCGCCGGGCCGGGCTGGGCGACCTGTTCGACACGCTGGTCGTCTTCGAGTCCTACCCCGGTGCCGGGGAGCCCGTGCTCGGGGCCGGTGACGGCCTGCGTACGGCCGTGCTGGACCACCAGGACTCGACGCACTACCCGTTCACCTGGGCGGTCGAGCCCGGCGACCGCCTCGTGCTGACCGCCGAGTACCGCCCCGACCTGTTCGACCGTGCGACGGCCGAGCGGATGGCCGCGTCGATGGTGCGGATCTTCGAGGCGATGACGGCCGACGCGGACCGGCTCGTCGGACGCGTCGACATCCTCACCCCCGCCGACCGCCACACCATCCTGCGAACCTGGAACGACACCACCACCAGCGGGTCCGGCTACGGCTCCGGCTCTGGTACGGACGGTGGCCCGGTCACCGGGTCGGAGCCGTCCGGGGGCCGGGCCGCCGTGTCCGTTCCCGGTGCTGCTGGCACGGTTTCGGGGCTGTTCGAGGCTCAGGTGGCCGAGAGCCCGGATGCGTTGGCGGTGGTGTCCGGGGCGGTGCGGTGGACTTTCAGGGAGCTGAACGAGCGCGCCAACCGGCTCGCGCGGCTGCTCGCCGAGCACGGCGCGGGGCCGGAGCGGATCGTCGCCCTCTCGCTGTCGCGCTCGGCGGACTTCATGCTGGCCGTCCTCGCTGTGCTGAAGTCCGGTGCGGCCTACCTGCCCGTGGACGCGGACCTGCCCGCCGAGCGGGTGCTCGACATGCTCGGCGACGCCCGGCCCGTCCTGGTCCTGACCAGCGAGGAGCTCTCCGCCGTCCTGCCGGACGGCGGCGTCCAGCTGCTCCGGCTCGACGCGCCCGAGACCGCCGCGCGCCTCGCCGCCCAGCCCGGGGACGACCTCACCACCGCCCCCGACCCGCGTCACCCGGCGTACGTCATCTACACCTCCGGCTCCACCGGCAGGCCCAAGGGCGTGGTGGTCTGCCACGGCAGCGTCGTCAACCTCTTCCACAGCCACCGCCGCACGCTCCACGACCCGGCCAAGCTCGCCACCGGCCGCCGTCACCTGCGCGTCGGCCACGCCTGGTCGTTCTCCTTCGACGCGTCGTGGCAGCCGCAACTGTGGCTGCTGGACGGGCACGCGCTGCACATCCTGGACGACGAGACGCGCCGCGACCCCGAACTGACGGCGGCGGCCATCCGGGAGCAGGGGCTGGACTTCATCGAGGTCACGCCCTCGTTCTTCGCCCAGATGGCCGACATCGGGCTGATCGACGACGGCGCGTGCCCGCTCGCCGTGGTCGGCGTCGGCGGTGAGGCGGTGCCCGACTCGCTCTGGAGCGACCTGGCCGGACTGCGGTCCACGGAGGCGTTCAACCTCTACGGCCCCACCGAGGCGACCGTGGACGCCCTGGTGGCCCGCGTGGGGGACAGCGCGTCCCCGCTGGTCGGCCGCCCGGTCGGCAACACCCGCGCCTACGTGCTCGACGCCGCCCTGCGGCCCGTGCCGCCCGGCGTCACCGGCGAGCTGTACCTCGCCGGCGCGGGACTGGCCAGGGGTTACCTCGGCCGCCCGGGGCTGTCCGCCGAGCGGTTCGTCGCCGACCCGTTCGGGGAACTGTCCGGTGACGCAGGGGGCCGCATGTACCGCACCGGCGACCTGGCCCGCTGGACCGCCGACGGGCGGCTGGAGTACGGCGGACGGGCCGACGACCAGGTGAAGATCCGCGGCTTCCGCGTCGAGCCGGCCGAGATCGAGGCCGTGCTGGACCGGCACGCGTCCGTCGCCCAGGTCGTGGTCGTCGCCCGCGAGGACCGGCCCCGCGTCAAGCGGCTTGTCGCCTACGTGGTCCCGGCCGCCGCCGATCAGGCCCACGGCTCCGGCCCTGGTTCCGGTTCCGGGTCCGGAGACCCCCGATCCGTCGATCCGGCCGCGTTGCGGGCGTACGTCGCGGCATCGCTGCCGGAGTACATGGTGCCGGCGGCCGTGGTGGTCCTTACCGAGCTGCCGCTGCTGTCCAACGGCAAGCTCGACCGCAAGGCGCTCCCGGCGCCGGACTTCACCGCGCGCGGCGGCGGGCGCGAACCGGCCGGCGACGTCGAGCGCACGCTCGTGGCCCTCGTCGCCGAGGTGCTCGGGCTGGCCGAGGCCGGGGTCGACGACGACTTCTTCACCCTCGGCGGTGACAGCATCGTCGCCATGCAACTGGTCAGCCGGTCGCGCGCGGCGGGCCTGAGGATCACTCCGCGCCAGGTGTTCCAGCACCGTACGGTCGCCGCGCTGGCCACCGTCGCCGTCGTGCCCGGCCCGGACGAGGGCGGCCGTGCGCACGACGACGGCACGGGCACGGTCCCGCTGACCCCGATCATGCACGCCATGCGCGAGCGCGGCGGCCCGATCGGGGCCTACCACCAGGCGGCACTGCTCCAGACCCCGGCGGACCTGGACGAGCGGGGACTCCGGGCCGTACTCCAGGCCGTCGCGGACCGGCACGACATGCTCAGGGCCCGCCTGGTGCGCACCCGTACCGAACCGGGCGACGGGCGGCGGCAGGCCTCCGGCGCCGTGGACGCGGGCGGGGGCGAGCGGTGGTCGTTGCGCGTCCCCGCGCCCGGCACGACCGACGTGGCGTCCTGGCTCGTACGGGCCGACACGGCGGGCGCCGGCGAGACGGAGCTTCGCGCGGCCATCGCCGAGCACGCCCGAGCGGCGAGGTCCGGCCTCGACCCGGACACGGGCGCGATGGTGCGGGCGGTCTGGTTCGACGCGGGCCGGGGCGCCCCCGGACGGCTGCTGCTGCTGATCCACCACCTGGTGGTGGACGGCGTGTCCTGGCGCGTACTCCTGCCCGACCTGGCCGCCGCCTGGAAGGACGTCGCGGCAGGCAGGCCTGTGACGCTCGCGCCGGTCGACCTGTCGTTCCGCCGCTGGTCGGAACTGCTGGGCGAGCGCGCCACCGACCCGGCCCGCGAGGACGAGCTCCCGCTGTGGACCTCGATCCTCTCGGGCGGCGACACGATCGCCGTAGCACCCGCGCTCGACCCCGAGCGGGACGTGGTCGCGACCACGCGGTACCTGTCCCTTACCCTGCCCGCCGACCGCACGGCCCCGCTGCTGAGCCGGGTGCCCGCCGCCTTCGGCGCGACCGTCAACGACGTGCTGCTGACCGCTCTGGCGCTGGCCGTCGCCGACTGGCGCCGCAGGGCGGACGGCCGGGGCACCGGCTCCGCCGTCCTGGTGGACCTGGAAGGCCACGGCAGGGAGGAGGAACTGGCCGGCGACGCGGACCTGTCGCGCACGGTCGGCTGGTTCACCAGCGTCGTCCCGGTCCGCCTGGACCCGGGCGCCGTGGACCTGGCCGACGCGTTCGACGGCGGCCCGGCGCTCGACGAGGCCGTGGCCCGGATCAGGGAGCACCTGGCCTCGCTCCCGGCGGCCGGCATCGGGCACGGCCTGCTGCGGCACCTGAACCCGGCGACCGGGCCGGAGCTGGCACGGCTCGGCGAGCCGGCGATCGAGTTCAACTACATGGGCCGTTTCGGCCGTCCCGAGGCCACCGACTGGTCGTACGCCCCGGAGGACGACGCCGCCGACCTCGACGCGGACCCGGGCATGCCGATGTCGCACGCGCTGACCGTCAACGCCCTGACCGAGGACCACCCCGGCGGGCCTGAGCTGGCCGCCCACTGGTCCTTCGCCTCCGAGGTGCTGCCCGAGGAGGCGGTGCGCGATCTCGCCGGCACGTGGTTCCGCGTGCTGCGCGCCCTGGTCGACCGCGCCGAGGCCCTGGGCGGCGACCGCTGACCATCACATCCCTGAGAACAGTTCCCAGAAGAAGGAGAGAACCCGACATGAGCAACCCGTTCGAGAACCCCGACGGCGTCTACTCCGTGCTGCTCAACGCCGAGGGCCAGCACAGTCTGTGGCCGGACTTCGCCGAGGTCCCGGCCGGATGGACCCTCGCCCACGGGCCCGCCACCCGCCAGGAGTGCCTGGAGTTCATCGAGACCAACTGGACCGACATGCGCCCGAAGAGCCTCGTGGACCAGGAGGGCTGACCCCCTGCCGCCCGCGTGCCTGGAGCACGTGCCGGGAGCCGAGATCTGGATCGGGGTGCGGACTCCCGGCACCGAGGTGCCCGAGCGCG
>NZ_JBEZFH010000341.1:0-4846 GCF_040649355.1 Sphaerisporangium sp. NPDC049002
CACCTGGCGGTAGTCGCCCTTCCTGACCACGCGCGTCTCCTTCTTGTCCGGCACGTGGATCCAGTTGATGAAGCAGCCGTCGGCGTCGGCCTGGAAGGACCCGACGTTGTCGTGAAGGGCCGACGGCACGTCGACGTAGCCGTTCCCCGGGTTCCAGCACCATGACGCGCCCGTGTAGTCGCGCCCCGCCCAGAGACAGATGTCACCCGGTCCCCTGTTCTCCGGCGCGCCCTGGGCGCCGGCGGACGCCTTCGAGGGCACTCCCGACGACGCCACCGCCTCGGGAGCCGGGGTGGCGAGCGCCACCACCATGAATCCGATCATGCCCGTCGTCGCGGCGATACGCGTCCTGCGTGTCATCGGCTGCACTCCGCTTCCTCCTCGTGTACGGCGGTGCCCAGGTGATCCGGGCGGCTTCCGTCACGAAATGTAGCAGCGTGAATACACAGAGCGACCATCTCCGTCCGGCCATATCGACCAGGCGGCCGGGCCTGTGAAGGCTGGCCCGCGGGATATAGACGGGATACAGACGGGTCAGGGAGCCGCGAGTCCCCGCAGTTCGTGGAGCTCTGAGGGGGAGATGGGCATCCGGGCGATCGTGATCCCCTCGGCGTCCTCGACCGCGGAGGCGATGACGGCCGAGACGGGGATCACCCCGGCCTCCCCCGCGCCCTTGATCCCCAGCGGGTTCAGCGGCGACGGCGTCTCAAGGTGAGCCGTCTCGATGAACGGCACCTCCGTGGCGTACGGCATCAGGAAGTCCATGAACGAGGCGTTGAGCAGCTGACCATGGCCGTCGTAGACCATACGCTCGTACAGCGCGCCGCCCACGCCCTGCGCCACTCCCCCGTGGATCTGCCCTTCGACGATCATCGGGTTGATGAGCCTGCCGCAGTCGTGCACGACGGCGTAGCGCAGGATGTGGATCTCCGCGGTGTCCGGGTCGGTCTCAACGATGGCCGCGTGCATGCCGGAGGCGAAGGTCGAGCGGATGGGCGAGTAGTAGTCGCGCCCCTCCAGCCCCGGCTCCTCCCCCTCAGCGACGGGCGGCCGGTCCATCGAGGACACGCCGGAGAACTGGGTGGCCCGCTTGGTCTCCTCGTCGAAGGCGTACCGCAGGGGGTTGGACAGCACGGCCACCGTCGCCAGCGGGATGGACGCCCCGGGGTTGCCCACCACGCGGACGAGCCCGTCCTCGATCTCCAGGTCGCGGGGATCGGCCTCCAGCGCCTCGGCGGCGATGCGCAGCGCCTTGTCGCGCACCTTGCGGCAGGCCAGCGCGATCGCGTTGCCGCTCATCACGGCCGCGCGCGAGGCGAAGGTGCCCACGGCGTAGCCGAAGCGCCGCGTGTCGCCCGTCACCACCGAGACCTTCTCCAGCGGCACCCCCAGCTCGGTCGCGGCGATCTGCGCGAACACCGTCTCGTGCCCCTGGCCCTGCGAGGTCAGGCCGGTCGACACGTGTACCCGCCCGTCGGAGGTGACCTGCACGTGGCCGCCCTCGTACGGGCCGACGCCCGTGCCCTCGACGTAGCATCCGAGGCCGAGGCCGATGCGGCGCCCCTCGGCGGCGGCCCGGGCCTTGAGCTCCGCGAAACCGTCCCAGCCGATCAGCTCCTTGAGCATCCGAAGCGACTCGGGGTAGTCGCCGCTGTCGTAGATCAGCGGCCGGCCGTCCTGGAAGATCAGCCCCTGGTCGTACGGGAAGTCGCCGGGCTGGATGAAGTTGGCCGCCCGTACCTCCGTGCGGTCGAGCCCGAGATGGGCCGCGATGCGGTCCATCGTGCGCTCCATGCAGAAGACGCCCTGCGGGCGCCCGGCCCCTCGGTACGGGGTGACCTGCACCGTGTTGGTGTAGATGGAGGAGAACTCCACGCGGTACGCGCCGACACGGTACGGCCCGAGAAGCTGGGTGGCGGTGATGATCGGCACGATGATGCCGTACGGCGTGTAGGCGCCGTGGTCGTGAAGGATCGTGACGTCGAGGCCGAGGACGCGGCCCCGGTCGTCGAAGCCCACCCGCACGTGCTGCACCTGGGCCCGCTCGTGGGCCGAGGAGATGAAGTGCTCGCGCCGGTCCTCGGTCCACTTGACCTCCTGGCCGAGCAGCATCGCCGCCCAGGGGACGAGGACCTCCTCCGGCCACGGATGCACGATCTTCACGCCGAACCCGCCGCCCACGTCCGGCGCGATCACCTCCACCGAGGGCAGCGGGAGCCCCAGCTTGGACGCGATCGCCATGCGGACGCTCGTCGAGGTCTGGGTGGAGGAGTAGACGCGAAGCGATTGGTCGTCGGGGTCCCACCGGGCGTACACGCCCCTGCCCTCCAGCGGCATGGACGCGCTGCGCTCGAAGTCGAGCCGGAACGCCAGCGTGTGCGGCGCCGCGTCGATGGCCTCGCTCGCACCCGCGCCCGCCGCCGAGGGCACCTCCTGGACGAGGTGGGCGCCGACGTTGCCGGGGACGTCCTCGTGGACGAGGTGGGCGCCCTGCGCGGCCTCCTCGATGCCGACGACCGGCTTGAGGAACTCGTACTCCACCTCGATGAGGGCGGCGGCGTCCTCGGCGAGGTAGCGGTCGCGCGCCACGACCATGACCACCGGTTCGCCGACGTGCCGGACGATGTCCCTGGCGAGGGGGTACGCGGTGCGCCCGTGGGTCAGCGCCGGGTGCGGGATCAGCAGCGGCAGCGGGTCGCGGACCCGCTCGGGCAGGTCCTCCCAGGTGTAGACGGCGACCAGGCCGTCCACGTCCAGCGCGGCCGACACGTCGATGTCGCGGATGCGGGCGTGCGCGTGCGGCGACCGTACGAACGCGGCGGCGAGCGCGTCGTGCCCGAGGTCGTCGACGTAGCGGCCCTGCCCGGTGATCAGCCGCAGGTCCTCCCTGCGCTGGACCCGCTCGCCGAACAGCTTCGTCGTCACGCCTCATCACCCATCAGCTCGGCCGCGCGGTGGACCGCCTTGACGATGTTCTGGTAGCCGGTGCAGCGGCACAGGTTGCCCGAGATGCCCTCGATCACCTCGTCGTCGGTCGGCGAGGGGTTGTCGCGCAGCAGGGCGGTGGCCGTGCACAGGAAGCCGGGGGTGCAGAAGCCGCACTGCAGCGCGTGGCATTCGGAGAACGCCCGCTGCACCGGTGACAGCGTCCCGCCGGGCCCGCTCAGTCCCTCCACGGTGGTGATCTCGTGGCCGTCCACCGAGACCGCGAAGGTCAGGCACGACCGCACCGGCTCACCGTCGAGCAGGACCGTGCAGCACCCGCAGACGCCGTGCTCGCAGCCGACGTGGGTGCCGGTCAGGCCGAGCTCGCGGCGCAGGCAGTCGGACAGCAGCCGCCGGCCCGGCACCGTGGCCTCGCGCACGACGCCGTTGACGGTCAGCGTGATCTCGTGCAGCGCTTCACTCATTCGGGTACTCCCCAGCTCGCTCGTCCGCGGCCTCCTGGGCGGCGATGCGCAGCGCCCGCTCGGCCAGGACCCCGGTCAGGTGCCTCCGGTAGCCGGCCGTCGCGTGGATGTCCCCGTCGGGGTCGATGAGGTCCCGTACGGCCCGCGCCACGGCGGCCCAGTCGACGGAGGCGGCGGGCCGGTGGGCGCACACCTCCGACACATCCAGCAGCACCGGGACCGGGCCGACGCTCACGCAGGCGACCCGGGCCGAGGCGATGCGCAGGTCCTCGTCGAGCGTCACCACGGCGGCGGCGCCCGCCATCGCGTAGTCGCCGTGCCTGCGCGCGACCTCGCAGAAGGCGGTGCCGGTGCGGGCGGGCAGGGACGGGAAGAACGCCGAGACCGCCAGCTCGCCCGGCTCCAGGGCCGACTCCATCGGGCCGGTGAAGAACTCGCCGGCAGGGACGTCGCGCTCGGGGGCCCCGTGCCGCGCCAGCCGTACCGAACCGTCGAGGACGGTCAGCACGGCGGGCAGCTCGGCCGATGGGTCGGCGTGGACGAGGCTGCCGACGACGGTGCCGCGGTTGCGGATCACCGGGTGCGCGACCAGTTTGAGCGCATCGCGGAGCAGGGGCTGGGCCCGCGCGACAAGGGAGGACCGCTCCACGGCCGCGTGCCTGGCCAGTGCCCCGACCCGCACGCCGCCGTCCTCCACCGCGATGGTGTCGAGCGCGGCGACGCGGTTGATGTCGATCAGGTGCGACGGGGCCGCCAGCCGCATGTTGAGAAGGGGGATCAGGCTCTGGCCGCCGGCCAGCACCTTGCCGTGCGCCCCGGCCCCGGCGAGGACCGCAAGGGTCTCGCCGAGGTCGCGGGGCGCGTGGTAGTCGAACGCCGAAGGCTTCACGAAGTGCTGTCTCTCCCTTCCACGAGGGCCTGCGCGGGACCTTGCTCGCCGGCGGTTCCCGACCGTCCGGAGATCACGCGCAGCAGGTGGTATCCGCCGAGGACCACGATCGTGCCGAGCGCGATGCCCGCCAGCGAGAAGTCCTTGGTGATCTGGTGCGACACCGGCCCGATGGCGAGGATGATGCCCGCTCCGATCGGCACCATGTTCACGGGGTTGGAGAAGTCGACCCGGTTCTCGATCCAGATCTTCGCGCCCAGCAGGCCGATCATGCCGTACAGGATGACCGTGATGCCACCGAGCACGCCACCCGGCGTGGCGGCGACCAGCGCGCCGAACTTGGGGATCAGGCCGAACAGGATCGCGACCACGGCGGCGATGTAGTAGGCGGCCGTGGAGTAGACCCGGGTGGCCGCCATCACGCCGATGTTCTCGGCGTACGTGGTGGTGGGCGAGCCGCCGATCGAGAAAGGTGGTGGGCTCGTCGAGCAGCAGGTACGGCGTCTCCTGGGCCAGCACCATCGCGATCCACACTCGTTGCCTTTGG
>NZ_JBEZFH010000342.1:0-4845 GCF_040649355.1 Sphaerisporangium sp. NPDC049002
CCTCATGGCCGTCCTCGGCGTCGCGTCCGTCGTCGCCCCGCTCGCCGGGGGGATCGTGGCGGGCACGGCGGGCTGGCGCGGGGTGTTCGCGGCGCACATAGGACCGCCGGAACGGCCGGGCCGCGTCCCGATCGGGGCATGTGCCTTACGCTCGTCAGCGAGCACGGTTCGGGTCGAGACGGTCCGCGTCCGGTCCGGACCCAGGGAGCAAGGGAGTGGCCTGTGGACAACGTCACACCGCTCGGCGGCGACGTCTACGAGATCGACACGCGGATGGCCGGCTACTCGGGGATCACCGCGGGCTACCTGATCCTCGGCGACCGGCCCTGCCTCGTCGAGACGGGCACATCCACTTCGGCCCCGATCGTCCGCGACGCCCTGACCTCGCTCGGCGTCGGACCCGATGACCTCGCCACGGTGGTGGTCACGCACATCCATCTCGACCACGCCGGCGGTGTCGGCGACATCGCCGGCCTCTACCCGTCAGCGGAGATCGTGGTGCACGAGAAGGGCGCGCGGCACCTGGCCGATCCGTCCCGTCTCATGGCCAGCGCCCGCATGGTGTGGGGAGACAAGCTGGACACCCTGTTCGGATCGCTGACCCCGACGGACGCGGCGCGCATCCGGGCCCTGGGCGACACCGGCTCGGTCGACCTCGGGGGCGGCCGCATGCTCTCCAGCCACTATTCCCCCGGCCATGCCAAGCACCACGTCGGCCTGCTCGACTCGGCCACCGGAGACCTCTACGTCGGCGACGCGGCCGGGGTGTACCTCCCCGAGACCGGTGATCTGCGTCCCGCGACCCCGCCGCCGGACTTCGACCTCCAGACGGCTCTCGACTCCGTGGCGCTGTTCGGCGCGCTCGGGCCCCAGCGACTGCTGTTCAGCCACTACGGGCCCGTCGCCGACGTCGTCACGACCCTGGAACGTTCAGCAGACGAACTGCGCGTGTGGGTCGACCTGACCCGGCAGGCCCACTCGGAAGGCATGGATCTCGACCACGCCGTGGCGATGGTGCGTGAGAGGACTCGCGAGCGCTACGCCGCGCTGGCCTCGGAGGACGACGAGACGTCCGAGCGTTTCGAGATGCTCAGCGGTGCCCCGTCGAACGTGGCCGGCATCATGCATTGGCTCGACCACGCCAAGCCCCACGGCGGGTAGAGCGACCTTGCGGGGGACGAATCCGCACGAGCGCGCATAGGATCGCTCCGGCGTGGGAACGATGGGTGGCGGGCGCCGCACGCCTTCACATATGGCGGCGCCCACCACCCCTCGTCAGCTCACGCTTCAGGCCTTGCGGTTGCCCGGCTGCTCGCCGTCGGCGTCCTCGTCGTCGAGAACATCCCCCGGAACCGCCCCCGCCGAAACACCGAAGTCCGGCTCGATGAACGCCGGAGCCATCCCGACCTCCAGCCGCGTGGTCTTCAGATCGGGCTTCGCCGTCTCCGCGGCAGGCGTGCCGCCGACAGGACGTACCGTCGCATCCGCGCCGCGCTCGAGCTCGGGCTCGGCGGCACCGCGCTCGGGCTGGGCGGCGTCGCGATCGGGCCCGGCGGTGTCGCCGGAGGCCACTTCGGGCTCGTCGTCGATGACAGACCGCCCGAGAGAGTCGTCCGCGACGTCCACCGGGGCCTCGCCGGGGCTCGCGAGAAGGTCTCCATCGGCGGGGGCTTCCATCGCCCCCGGCTTCTCACCGGCCGGCGTGCCCGGCTCCTCGCGGGTCGACGCGGGACCGTGAGTCTCGGGCTCCTCGTCGATCAGGTCCAGACCGTCATCTTCTGAGTCGTCATCGGAGTCCTCGACGACCAGGCCGGAGGCGTCGGCCGCGAGCCTCGCGCCGCCCTGCCGAGCCTCGGTCTCCGCCGGCTCCTCGTCGCCGTCGTCCGCGTCCAGGTCGAACGCGACGTCCTCGTTGTCCTCGTCTTCGAGGTCCTCGATGACCGCGCCGGTGAGCTCGGCGTAGCGCTCGGCCGCTTCGGTCTCGCCGCCCTCGTCGAACATCATCGCGCGCTCGAACCACTCGGTCGCCGCGCCCTCGTGCCCCGCTTCCGCGAGAGCGTCGGCGTACGCGTAGGCCAGACGGGCCGACCACGGGTGCGGCTCCTGGTTGCGCAGCTCCGGCACCCGCTGCAGCGTGATCACCGCCGCGTCGTGCTGCCCGAGATCGCGCCGGGCGCCCGACTCGACGATGGCCAGCTCGATGCGGCCCGCCCGGTCAAGACGCTCGGCCTCGCGGGAACGCACCAGGTCAAGAGCGCGCTCCGGACGCCCGAGGCCACGCTCGCAGTCGGCCATGATCGGCAGGAACTCATCCGATCCGGTCATCCTGCGCGCGGCACGAAGGTCGCTGAGCGCCTCGGCGTAGTGCCCCGCCCGGTACGCGGCCAGGCCCACGGCCTCGCGCACGACTCCGATGCGGGCGGCGAACCGCCGGGCGACCTTGGCGTGCTCGTAGGCGAGCGCCGCGTCCTCCTCGCCCAGGGCACGCTCGGCCGCCACGAGGTGGCAGGAGATCATGTTCGCGAGGTCGTTCGGGAGTGAGCGCAGCTCGTCCCGAACGTCCTTCTCCAGCTCATCGGGTGTGATGTCCGCTGCCAGCTCCGGCATCGGGGCGCGCTCCTCGCGAGGCGCGCGCTCGGCGCCGCCTTCGAAGCCGCGATCACGTCCGTACCGCGCGCGCGAACCCGCGCTGTCGGAGCGCGGGGCGCTGTCCCGCTGATCGCGGGAAGCGTATCCGTCCCTCTCACGGTGTCCGAACGCCCTGCCGTGGTCGCCGCCGGACGGACGGCCCTCACGAGAGCCCCGATCGTCGCGGCCCTCGCGGCTGAACGGACGCGGCCCCGACGCGCCACGATCATCACGACTGAAAGAGGGACGACCCCCACGGTCGTCACGATTGAACGGACGACCACCACCGCCCTCACGGTTGAACGGACGGCCGCCGCGGTCGTCGCGGCTGGAAGGACGGCCCTCCCCGTAAGGGGGACGTCCGCCGGCTCCACGATCGTCGCGGCCCTCGCGGCTGAACGGACGCGGCCCCGACGCACCACGATCATCACGATTGAAGGAGGGACGACCCCCACGGTCGTCACGATTGAAGGGAGGACGACCACCACGATCATCACGGTTGAACGGACGACCACCGCCCCCCTCACGGTTGAACGGACGGCCGCCGCCCTCGCCGCGCTCGTCACGGCCGAACGGACGGCCCCCACGGTCGTCACGGTTGAACGGGCGAGCACCGCGGTCATCGCGGTCGTCACGGCTGAAGGAACGGCCACCGCGGTCGTCGCTGACGGGACGCCCACCGCGGTCATCGCGGTCGCGCCAGCCGGACGACCCCGCGGGGCGGCCCTCGTGCCGATCGGCGGGGCGGGAGTCCGGCCTGCCACCCTCGCGATGAGGACGCTCTCCGGACCCATACGAGCGGCCGGCGGACGGGCCCCGATCGTCGCGGCCGGCAGGACGGCCTTCACCCGAGCCACCGCGGTCGTCGCGGGTGAAGGGACGACCACCGCCAGGCCGGTCGTCACGGTTGAACGGACGGTGCCCACCAGAGCGATCGTCACGACCCTCACGACCGAACGATCGGTCACCGGAACCCGCCCGATCGTCACGGTAGGGGGGACGGCTCTCGCGCTCGCCGCGATCGTCACGGTTGTACGGACGCGCGCCGGGACCACCGCGGCCTTCACGGTTGAAGGGGCGCGGGGCGGAACCCCCGCGATCGTCACGCTGGAACGGACGACCTCCACGGTCGCCCGACGCCGAGGGGCGTCCGCCGCGGTCGTCGCGGTCGCGCCAGCCGGAGGAACCGCCGGCGGGACCACCCTCGCGCCGCTCTCCGGGACGGGAATCCGGCCGGCCGCCCTCACGATAGGGACGGTCACCACCGCGCGGAGCGTACGAGCCTCCGCCACGGCCGCCAGGCGCGCGATCGCGGTCACCACGGCCGTACGAACGCTCGCCGCCGAAACCACCGCGGTCGTCACGGTTGAAACCGGAACCGCCGCGATCATCGCGGTTGAAACCGGAGCCCCCGCGGTCGTCGCGGTTGAAACCGGACCCGCCTCGGTCGTCACGGTTGAATGAGCGACCCGGGCGGTTGTCGCGGTCGGACGGACGGCCGCTGCTCGAACCACCGCCGCCCTCACGGTTGAACGGGCGGTCGCCACGATTGTCGCGCTGGAACGGACGTCCCCCACGAGAGTCACGATCGCGGGACCCGTACGGACCGGCGGATCGGCCCTCACGCCGCTCGCCATAGCGTGGGCCGTCGCCGGGACGTCCCTCGCCACGGGCTCCCGCGCGGTCGGCACCACCTGGCCGGCCGCCCCTGCTTCCCTCGGGGCGGTCGCTGCGGAACCCTCCAGAACCCCCGCCCGAGCGGTTTCCACCGTCTTCGGGACGGCCCGAGTCCTCACGTCCGTTATCTCTGTTCACTTCTATCCTTCGTTGCTCGCTCACCGCGTCCACCGTGATCCGCGTTCGCTCATTGCGCCGACCATGTGCGGAGGGGACGGTCCATCCGGCCGCGGGGCACAGGCCCGTTTCACTCTGTCGCTGCCCGCGCATAGGCGCCTTACGCGACAAAGGCCACCCGTGGTGGGGTGGCCCGGCACCTCCAGCCTAGCAAGGCCCCGAAGCCCCCGGGACGCGCCGACCGAGAACGTATCGCGCTCTGCGAGCTCGTACCTCGGACGAGACCGAGAGGGACCGGTGCCTGACGGCTTCAGGCATAAAATGCTCTATAACGCAGGGAAGCCACCCACAATGTGGATGGCTTCCCTACCAATCAAATATTTGTCCGGCGGTGTCCTACTCTCCCACACCGTCCCCGGTGCA
>NZ_JBEZFH010000343.1:0-4817 GCF_040649355.1 Sphaerisporangium sp. NPDC049002
TGGACCCGGCGCGGATCGGGGTGTCGTTGTCGGAGGAGTTCCAGTTGCATCCCGAGCAGGCGACCTCGGCCCTGATCGTGCACCACCCCGAGGCCAGCTACTTCAACGTCTGAGACGCTGGACGGGTGCCGTGCGCCGGCGGCGTACGGCACCCGTAGGGGAACGACTCCCGTAGGGGAACGACTCCCGTCACACCGAGGTCGAGTTCTGCCCGAACAGGACGAGCGCCCAGGTGAGGCAGCCGAAGGCCGCGGTGGAGGCCACCGCGCGGACGACGTTCCAGCGGACCCACCGCGCCTCGAACCGCCCGCGCACGGCCGCGAGCGACAGGGCGTGATCGGATCCCGCCGCCTCCAGCTGGTCGTTCAGCGGCACGTTGACGACGAAGGTGACGATGAGCACCACCGCGTACAGCGCGAGCGCGGCCACGATCCAGAGCAGCGCGGCGCCCGTGCCCGCGCGGAGGGCGAGCACCGCGGCGAGCGCGGTCAGCACCGGCGCGCCGAGGAACGCGAGCAGGAACCATCCGTTGAGGATGGCCACGTTGATCGATCGCATGGCGCTGACGAAGGTGCGGTCGTCCGTCCGGTTCAGCCCGAGCATGACCGAGATGGCGTAGGCGTAGAACAGGTCCGCGACGAGCCCGGTGATGATCGTGGCGGTGACCAGGGTGGCTCCTCGTGCCAGGTCCGTCATCGCGTCCTCCTTGGTCTCTTCATGCCGACAGTCAATCGCCCGCACCATGAGACGGGCCATGGTCGAGAAGCGCGATTCCATGTTCAGGCGTCTAGAGTGAGCCGTATGGACACCCTCGCGAGCATGCTCGACGGGCCGAGGGCCAGGGGCGCCTTCCTGCTGCGCTCGATCCTCACCCCGCCCTGGTCCCTGCGCGTCCAGGACGGGGCGCCGCTCACCCTGGTGGCCATGGTGCGGGGCGAGGCGTGGGTGGTGCCCGACGGCGGCGAAGCGGTCCGGCTGAGCCCGGGGGATGTCGCGATCATCCGGGGCCCCGAGCCGTACACGGTGGCCGACGACCCGGCCACGCCTCCCCAGGTGGTCATCCATCCGGGCCAGCACTGTGCGACCCCCGAGGGGGAGCCCCTGGCCCAGGCGATGGACCTGGGCGTCCGCACCTGGGGCAACAGCCCGTCGGGGTCGGCGGTGATGCTCACCGGCACCTACCAGATGCGGGGAGAGATCAACCGGCGGCTGCTCGCGGCGCTGCCCACGCTGCTGGTCCTGCCGGGCGACGCCTGGGACTGCCCGTTCATCGCCCTGCTCGGCGACGAGATCGTGAAGGACGAGCCGGGCCAGGAGGCCGTTCTCGACCGGCTGCTCGACCTGCTGCTCATCGCCGTCCTGCGCGCCTGGTTCTCCCGTCCCGAGGCCGGGGCGCCCGCGTGGTACCGCGCACACAGCGACCCCGTGGTGGGCAAGGCCCTGCGCATGCTGCACAACAACCCCGCCCATCCCTGGACGGTCGCCACGCTGGCCGAGGGCACCGGCGTGTCCCGCGCCGCGCTGGCGCGCCGGTTCACCGACCTGGTCGGCGAGTCTCCCATGGCCTACCTCACGGGCTGGCGGCTCGCCCTGGCCGCCGACATGCTGCGCGAGTCCGACGCCACCGTGGGCGCGGTGGCGCGGCAGGTCGGGTACGGCAGCTCCTTCGCGCTCAGCACCGCCTTCAAGCGCGTACACGGCGTCAGCCCGCAGGACCACCGCAGGCACCGCGTCCACGAGGAGGCCGACGGCGCGGGCCCGGCGCCGCCCCTCCGCGAGAAGGCCGCCGTGGCCGGGACGCCGCTCTGAGGTTCAGGCGCTGGTGATGACGGCGAAGCGCGCGCCCGACGGGTCGGCGAGCTCGGCGAACCGGCCGACGCCCTCGGCGCCCACAGCGGGGGCGACGACCCGGCCGCCGAGCTCCCGCGCCCTGGCGACCACCTCGTCGCAGTCGGAGACCTCGAAGTACGGAAGCCAGTGCGGGGTGTCCCCCTCCTGCAACGGCATGACACCGCCGAGGCCCGGGTCGTCCCCCTCGGCGGTGGAGACGACGATGTAGGTCATCTCGCCGAACGGCATGTTCTCGCTGGTCCAGTCGAAGACCTGCGCGTAGAAGGCGCGGATCGCGTCGGGCACCGGGACGTACAACTCGGTCCAGGCGAGGGACCCGGGCTCGGCGACGAGGTCGAGCCCCCTGACCTCGCGGGGCTCCCACAGGGCGAACTCGGCGCCTCCGGGGTCGGTGCACCCGGCCATGCGGCCGCTGGTGAAGACGTCGAACGGCGAGACGCGCACGGCGCCCCCGCACTCCTCGACCGCCTTGGCGGTGGCGTCCGCGTCAGGGGTCTGGAAGTAGAGCGTCCACGCCGAGGCGCCGGGGTTCGGGCCGGCGGCCGCGACGGTCAGGCCGTCGAGCCGGAAGAAGCCGTAGCCCCCCGAATCGGGGCCGGCCGGCTGGAAGCTCCAGCCGAACAGGGCGCCGTAGAAGGCGGCGGCGGCCTCGGGGTCGGGGGTACCGAGCTCGACCCAGTTGGGGGCACCGTCGACGTGCGGGGTGGTGAGCATGGCTGTGCTCCTTCGCAAGAGTCTGGGGGTCAGGCGGGCTGGACCTGGACGCTGTGCGTGCCGGTGAGCGTGCGCTCGCCGACCGTGCCCGCCGGCACGCGCGTCGCCGCGTGCAGGAGGCCTGACCTGCAGTTCGCGCCGGAGTAGACGATGACGTCGGCGTTGGTCGCGTTGATCACCTGGACCCGGCTCAGAAGGCGGAACGAGGGAAGCCCGTAGCACCCGGGCGCCGGATCGAAGAACTGGTTGCGGGTGACCCCTTCGGTCGTGATGATCAGCTTCCCCGTGGCCGCGACGGCCGGACCTGGGGCCGCGAGGATCAGTGGCGCGGTGGCGAGCAGGGCGCTGAGGGTGGTCAGGACACGTCGCATGGCTCTCTCCTCAACCGTGGAACTCCAGCACGATCATCGTAACCGAGAGTGACCACAAGCTCACTGAAGTGTCGCGCCGCCGGGTCGGAACGGGAACGCGACCGCCGGCCCGCCCGAAGGCGGACCGGCGGTCGCGAGGTGCTCTGTCCTGGGCCTGACCCGCGGTCCCTAGTCCCCGAACTCGTTCTGCACTCCGGGCGGGGTCAGCGCGGAGATGTAGTGCTGCGGGAGATGGTCGTCGATCGAGTAGACGGCGGGCAGCGAGCGGGTCGCCTCGAACCTGCGGGCGATGTAGGCCATCGCCGACATCGGGATCCCGAGCAGGCCCGCCATCTGCGGCGTCGGATGCTTCCGCGTCTCCCAGTGGCCCTTCCTCGACTGCGAGGCGCACCGCGGGTAGGTCAACATGTTCACGATGCTGTTGCGCAGGTGCGGCACCCGGTAGTGGTGCTCGCGGCCGAAGTGGCGGAAGGGTCCCGACGCGGTGGACGGCAGGTGCGGGACGACGTCGCTGTCGTAGACGTAGCGGATGACGTTGTCGCGGAGGAACTCGTCGGTCTCGCACGCCTCGGCGAAGCTCGGGTCGCCGATCATGGGCTGGCCGTAGGTGTAGACGGCCTTGAGCCGGTCGGCGAACGCCTCCCTGTACTTGCGCTCGTGCCTGATCATGACGCCCATGAGCGCGGCCATGGCCCCGCCCATGCTGTGCCCGGTGATGTACAGCGCCTCCAGGTTCCCGTCGAGCCGGGAGGGGTCGACGCCGTAGCCGCCCTCGCCCTGCGAGGAGCCGTTGGCCGAAGAGGCGCCGTCGCCGCGCATGCCGCGTATCGGCCGGCGGTCGCACGCGTGCCGTAGGGCGTCCATGACCTCGTACCGGGTCGCGCGTACGTTGCGGTAGACGCCGGCGTGGACCGTCGAGCACGGGTCGCTGATCTGGTAGCCGATGCGCTCCGGTTCGACGTCGATGTTGCTGAGCCAGTCGATGAAATTCAGCGGGTCGGTTCCGCGGTAACACAGGATCCCGACTTTGCCGTTCCTGCTCTGGATCAGGTAGGCGGTGGAACTGATCAGCATGGCGTCCACGGACGTCTGGATCATGCGGACCTGGTTGTCCTCCAGGCCCATTCTCGCCATGATCATGGAGAGGGTTCTGGGGTCCGAATAGGAATAGGCCGCGCAGGTGGCCATGAGATGCGCGATTTCGGGATCCGGATGGTCGACGGCGTTCAGCAGCCGCGTCTCCAGGTTCTTGTAGACCGGGAATCCGGATGTCTCGCGATGTCCGTACGGCCGGAGTTCGTCGTAGGTAGGCGCCTTGGCGTCCCGGTTCCACAGGCCGGTCATTTCGAGGATGTCCCGCATCCTCTGGTCCGACTCCCGTGAGAGGTCTCCCGCGACGTCCGGTTTCCTGGCCCCGCTCACCACCTTTCCGGCGCTGGGCTGGCCGACCGCGGCCCCGACTGGCTTATCCGACTGGCGACTGTTCCTGGTGGTATCCACGCTTGCCACGCCATACACCTTCCGTCATCGACGGTGCTCTCGATTGATACGCGGTCTCCGTGATGAGCAGGACAGCATCGCCACTCGCGCTTGACGCGCGCCCGAGATCCGCCTGTCTTTCACAATTTCCTAGACATCCCGGGTCAAATCTCATGCGCTCGCAAACTCATTTCCAGAGCGGTGCCGCGTGCGGTCCTAAACGAACCGCCGGTGCGCGCGGCCGGCGATGTGGGGCGGCGGGGTGAGGCCTTCGGGCAGCAGCGGATCGGGCTCGGCGTCGCCCCAGACGGCGTGCAGGGGCAGGACGCCCGCCCAGATGCCGAGCGCGGCGTCGGGCCCGTCCCCGTCGTCGGGCGCGGCGGGATCACACGCGCGGCGGGA
>NZ_JBEZFH010000344.1:0-4771 GCF_040649355.1 Sphaerisporangium sp. NPDC049002
CGCGCAGCAGCCGGTGGCCGGTGACCTCGGCGTTGAGCCGGAGCAACCGCTCGCGGACGCGCCCGCAGTGCGCGTTGAGGATGCCGTGGCCCACGTCGTTGCACAGGGCGCCGATGTCGGTGACGTGGTTGTAGAGGCGTTCCAGTTCGAGCAGGACGGCGCGCCCGCGCTGCGTCGCGGCGCCGAGGACGCATCCGGTCGCCTCCTCCACCGCGAGGCAGTAGGCCAGGGCGTGGCCGACGGAGGTGTCCCCGCTGACGCGCTCGGCGAGCGCCAGCCCCTCGGCCGGCCGGCGCCCGGTGAACAGCTTCTCGACGCCCCGGTGGACGAACCACAGCCGGGCCTTCAGCTTGAGGATCGTCTCCCCCACCACCGAGAACCGGAAGTGGCCCGGCCCGATCAGCCCCGCGTGCACCGGGCCGACGGGGATCTCGTACACGCCCGGCCCCTCCACGGTGAGGAAGGGGTACGGGCCCTCGGGGTCGCCGAACTCCGGCGCGGGCCCGGCGTCGGCCCGCATGGGATACCAGCCCCTCGGCCAGTGGTGGTGGCGGACCAGGCGATGGGGAAGCGGGTGACGCATCGGGACGATGCCATACAGATCACGCATTTCCCGTTCGAACCGGCCCGCCGGGAAGGACAGCCCGGCGAGGCTCGGGATCACCGGTTCGCACAGGTCGAGGTGTACGTGCAGTTCGGCGCGCCGGTCCGGCGACCCGGCGGTGTACAGGTACACCACGCGCAGGGCTCCGGCGTCCTCGTGGGCGGCCACCAGGGCCAGGCGGTAGCCGCCGGCGAGCAGCCGTGCCGTGCGGTCGGCCAGCTCGCCGGTCCGTACGTTGACGATGAGACGGCCGGTCACGGGGTCGCTCCCGCCATGGTCGCGGCGGCCTCCAGCAGCGGGCGCAGCGGCCCGGCGGCTACGCCGAGGACGGCGCAGGCGACCAGGCCCGCGATCAGCGGCACCGCCGAGGCGCGCGTCAGCCGTATCGCCGCGCCGCCCGGCGGGGGCGCGCCGAGCAGCATGCGCCTCCCGCCCGACAGCACTCCGGCCCCGATGACCAGCGTCAACGCCAGCGCCGCCGCCACCGCCCAGCCGAACCCGGCGGTGAACCCGGCTCGGGCGATCCCGAGCTCGCTGGCGAACAGGCTGAACGGAGGCATGCCCGTCAGCGCGAGCAGGCCGAGGCCGAAGGCGCCCGCGAGGAGCGGAGCCCGCGAGGCGAGGCCGCCCACCGCCGCGATCCTGCTGCTCCCGAAGGCCTGCCGGATGTGGCCCGAGGAGAGGAACAGCACCGACTTGCCGAGCCCGTGCCCGAGGATGTGCAGCAGTACGGCCGCCATGGCGAGCCGGCTGCCGATGGCGGCCCCGAGCGCCACCAGGCCCATGTGCTCGATGCTGGAGTAGGCGATCATGCGGATGTAGTCGCGCTGGGCCAGCAGCAGCGCCGCCGAGACCGACAGGGACGCCAGGGCCGCGATGATGAGCAGCGTGCGGGTGAACCCGGCGCCGAGGGCGACGTCGGCGATCACCTTCACGCGGAGGATGGCGTAGAACGCCACCGACAGCAGCACCCCGGACATGAGCGCGGACACCGGCCCCGGGGTCTGGCCGTAGGCGTCGGGCAGCCAGGCGTGCATCGGCGCCAGCCCCGCCTTGGTGCCGAACCCGAGCACGAGGAGGACCACGGCGGTGCGCATCACCCCGGGGTCCAGGCCGGCCGCGTCGCCGGACAGGACCGCCCAGTCGAGCGCGCCGGCCGCCGGCACGCCGGCGCGCAGGGCCGCGTAGTGGGTGAGCACCACGCCGAGCAGGGCCAGCGTGATGCCGACCGAGCAGATCACGACGTACTTCCAGGCCGCCTCAACGGCCTGCCGGGTACGGCGGTGCCCGACCAGGAACGCGGTGAGGATCGTGGTGGCCTCCACCGCGACCCACAGCACCCCGAGGCTCGCCGCGAGCACCGCGACAGCCATGGCGGCGACGAACGCCTGGGTGAGGATGCCGTACCTGCGGGTGGCGCGGGGACCGGTGCGCCCGGCGGCGAGCTCGGCGGCCATGTACGCGGGCCCTGCGAGCGCCGCGAGCAGGGCCACCACGCCGATCACGATCAGCATGAAGGCGCTCAGCGCGTCGGCGCGGAGCAACCCCGAGAGCGCCGTCCTGGGCTGGGCGGTGGTGGCCACGGCCAGCGCGACCGCGCAGCCCAGCGACCCGGCCGCCGCCCCCGCGCCCAGCCAGGCCGTGACGGCGCGCCAGCCGAACACGGCGTAGCCGAGCGCCGCGAGGAGCGGGAACAGGATCGGGGCGATCACGAGAAGACTCACGCGACCTCCCCGCCCACCGGCCGGAAGGCCCTTCGCCGAAGGGATGCGCGGCTCATCGCGTCCGCGGCGTGGTCGTCATGTGGGCCGTCCATCAGTCGCGCAGCTCCCGTAGCTCGTCCAGGTCGGTGCCGCCGAAGGCGGCGCGCATGCGTGTGGTGAGAACCTGCAACACCAGTACGGCGAGCAGCACGTCCAGCGAGACGCCCAGCTCGACGACCACGGGCACCCCGCTGGTGGTGAGGAAGGCGGTCGCGGTGATGGCGTTGTCCATGAGCAGGAACCCGACCACCTGTGACAGCGCCCTGCGCCTGCTGACCAGGACGAAGAACCCGACCAGCAGCACGGTCAGGGCGACGGGCACCGCCCGTGTGGACGGGGTGGGCGTGAGCCGTACCAGCGGCTGGGAGATGTCGTAGGCCACCATCGCCAGCACGGCCGCCACCAGCAACGAGGTGGCCACGTTGACCAGCGGCCTGCTCTCGCGGTCCTCTCCCCCGGCCACCAGCGCGCGGCGCATGAGATGCGGCAGCAGCCCGGCGCGCAGCCCGCCCACCGCGACGCCCGCCACGGCGAGCTCGGCGGATCCCTCGTGGGCCGCCAGCACGAGCACCATGGCGGCCAGGGCGACGCCCTGCCAGGCGAAAAGCCGGACGATGGCCGCCAGGTCGTGCCGCCCGAGCACCAGCACCCCGGCGAGCAGGAACGCCCCGCAGGCCAGATCGAGCAAGGGCACGTACATCGATTCGTTCATGTCATCTCACGTGAGGAAGCAGGAAGCGGCGACGGCCAGCAGCGCCAGCATGAAGGACCCGGCCAGCAGCTCGGGGATGCGGAACAGGCGCAGCTTGGCCATGAACACCTCGGCGGCGGCGAGCACCGTGCCGAGCACGGCGACCTTGACCACCAGCACCGCCATCGCGAGCGCCACCGAGGCCGGCCCCGCTCCGGTGGTGGCGATGCCCCAGGGGACGAAGAGGCTGCCGAGCAGCCCCAGCAGCACGGAAAGCCGCATCGCCGACGCCCACTCGATCAGCGCCAGGTCCGGTCCCGCGTACTCCAGGATCATCGCCTCGTGGATCATCGTGAGTTCCAGGTGCGTCGAGGGGTTGTCCACCGGGATGCGCCCGGTCTCGGCCATGGTGACCACCACCAGGGCGACGGCCGCGAGCAGGCTGACCGGGGAGATCACCGCCAGCGGGTTACGCAGGGCCGAGGTGACGATCACGCCCAGGTTGGTGGACCCGGCCCGCACCGACAGCGCGAAGATCGACAGCAGGATGGTCGGCTCCACCAGAGCCAGCACCGTGACCTCGCGGCTCGCGCCCATCCCGCCGAACGCCGTCCCGGTGTCCAGCCCTCCGAGGGCCAGCGCCACCGACCCGAGGGCCAGCAGGGCGGCCACCGCGAACAGGTCGGCCACGCCGTCGAGCGGGGAGCGCGTGGTGACCAGGGGCACCACCGCGGCCACCACCAGGGCGGTGCCGGCCAGCACGAGAGGCGCCATGCGGAACACCCATCCGGTGCCGTGCGGGGTGATGGCCTCCTTCCTTCCCAGCTTGCGCAGGTCACGCCACGCCTGGCCCACCCCGGCGCCCGCCCGCCCCTCCAGCCGGGCGCGGACCTGCCGCATCAACCCGGCCAGCAGGGGCGAGCCCACGGCCACGAGCACGACCTGCGCCACCGCGCCCACCAGCCCGGTCACGCGGCCCCCTCCCCGGACCGCGCCGCCGGCCCCGTCACCAGACCACCGCCAGCACGATCAGCATGCCGGTGAGCGCGTAGAACCCGTAGGCGAGATATCGGTGGACGCTGCCGTCAGCCAGTCGCGTGGCACGGCGGCCGACCACGGCCGCGGCGGCCAGCACCGGGTCGTACAGCCGCCGCTCGACCCGGTCGCGTATCCGGGCGCGGAACTGGACGCTCTCCACGATGTAGGCCGACTCCTTCACCGGGGTGACGTCCAGGTCGCTCTCGGGGGCGAGCACGTTGTCGAAGACCCGCTGCAACGGCTGGGCGAACGAGGTGGCGGTGTACTCCATGCGCGGCGACATGGGTCCGGCCCCGCAGTCCCACAACCGCGCCGGGCGCCGTGCCCGCCGCCTGGCGAGCAGCCGTACCGCGCCGAGCGCGCCCACCCCCGCGATGACGAGCGCGGCGGCCAGCAGCAGCGGGGACATCGTCCCCGCGGTCCTCGTGAGCCGCAGCGTCAACTCGCCGCCCACCCCGCCCGACCCGGGAAGCAACGTGGCGACCGTGCGGGAGAGGGCGGGCAGGACGGCGGTCGGGGCGAGCGCGAGGCCCGCGCAGCACGCCGCCGCGAGCACCATCCCGCCGAGCATGACGGGCGGGCTCTCGGCCGCGCGCCCGGCCTCCGGGGTGCGCGGGCGGGCGAGGAACCCCACGCCGAAGGCCTTGACGAAGGTGGCGACCCCGAGGCCCGCCG
>NZ_JBEZFH010000345.1:0-4721 GCF_040649355.1 Sphaerisporangium sp. NPDC049002
AGGATCTGCACGGCCGCTCCGTAGCCGGGCCTGAACATGTAGTCCAGGATCTGCCCGCGCTGGGGCTCGGGGTAGTCGATCAGCAGGCGGCTGTTGCCTCCGCCGCCGCTGATCGCGCCCACGCCGTCGAGCGTACGGCCGCCCGAGCCGCCGTTGATCGTGATGGACGCGGCCGCCAGGGCGGGCGTCTGGACGGCGAGTACGGTCACGACGGACATGACGGTGAGCAGGGCCAGCGCCATGGAGCGGAGCCTGCCTGCTCGGCGGTTTCTGAGGGCCGGTCTGTGGTTCCTGAAGGCCGGTCGAGGAACGGATCCTTGAGCCATGGGGGGTCCCTTCAGAAGGGTCTGGTTCAGCGCGGTGACACCGTCGACCAGGTGTCACATAAAGCACCAGATTCGCACTTGATTGAACACTGGCGCCCCCCACTGAATAGCGGCCGACCGGTCGAGTCAAGGGCGCGTCCACCATGCAACTCCACGTGGTCGACGCCCACATCGGCGGCACCGTGATGGCCGGTGTATGGACTCGCCGGCCCATGCCACGCCGGCATGCCAACTTTTCCTCCGAAAGGCGCGTCTCACCCTTATGGGAATATTGTTTCGCGGTACCGCCGCAGCCGTCGCCTTTCTCGTCTCTACGGGGCCGGCAGCCGCCCACGCCATGGCGCCGGCCGGTCCGTGGAGTGTCGTCCATAATGACCGCCGCGACTCCTACGACGCGGTGACGGTGACGCCGGGCGGGGCGGTCTGGGTCGCCGGGACGAGGCGTCCGGATCGCGGATCGACCGGCGCCGAGTCGCTCCTGTTGAAGGGCGGCCGGTCCACCTTCAAGCGTGTCACCGGGCCGGGCTTCCGGGTGAAGCGGCTGACGTCGGCGTCCGACACCAGGGTCTGGGCGTTCGGCGCGTCGCGATACGCCCGGTGGGACGGCAAGCACTGGCAGGTCAAGCGATGGCCCTACGGCCGGGTGGATCGGGCGTACGACATCGGCAGGAACCTGTGGGTCATCGAGGACTCTAGCGCGTTCCCGTCGGCCGGTAACGCTGGGTGGAAGGCGCGGTCCACGCTGCGGCGCCTGGCCGGGTCGGTGTGGCGCGGGGTCCACACGCCGATCGTGGTCAAAGGACTCGACGGCGCGTGGGCGGCGGGCTCGGTGCGGGGCACGGCGGCTCTGGCCCGCTGGACCGGCACGGCTTGGCGTGCGGTCGCACTCCCAGCGATTCCGTCCGCACACTCGGGCCAGATCTCGGAGCTGACGGATGTCGCGGTCGACGGTGAGACCGGCCGGGTGATGGCCGTCGGCTGGGTCGCCTGGCCGTGCGGCGGTGCGAAGCACTCCTTCTGCGGTGAGACTTTGCTGCTGTCCGGCTATCCGGGCGGCTGGAACTTCGAGGTCCGTGGTGAACCGGGCATCCAGCCGCGCGCCCAGGCGGAGCCCGACGGCAGAGGCGGGGCCTGGATCGTCTACGACGCCAAGGGCGGAGGCAGCGGGTTTCTGCACATCGGCGTCGATAGTGTCGAGTCGGGCACCTTTCCGGCTCCGCCGAACCAGAACGCGTCCGTCCGTGACCTCGCCATCCAGCCGGAGAGCGGTTCCGTCTGGGCGGTCGGCGCGGCACCTTCTGGCGGCAGCGGTTTGATCTGGGCCCACGGCCGCTGAGTCGGCCGGGGCATCGGGGGCCCACACGGACGGGACCGCTGGGTTCGCTCATGGCTGGTCGGATCCGGAGACCGGCCGGTTGTTCCGGGTGACGCGGGTGTGGCAACGCGCTGCGCGGTGGCCCGGCCGACACCTCGGGCGGGATCTTGGACTTCATCGCCCTTGGCTGGCCCGGGATCGCGATGGTGATCGTCTTGGCGGTCCTGTTGACGCGTCATCGCCGCCGGCCAGGGCTCGTCGCCGGATGGCTGCTCACCGCCGCGACGTTCATCTGCGGCGCCGCCATCCTTCTCGACTCGTGGTCGCCCCGCCGCCCGTGGGGGTGGCCGCTGCTGGCCTACGCTTTGATCATGGCAGGCGGCCTCATCGTCTCACGGCGGCGAGAACCGACAGCCTGACCGTACGGGCCGCCGTCCTCAACGTGCTGATGCCGCGATCATGTTCGCCTCGTCCCTGGAGATGTCATGGGACGCCCCGCAGAAGGTGCACTGCGTCCCGTACCTCGTCCGTACGGGGAACAGCGGGATGAAGAACAGGGTGAACGTCTTGGGGGTCATGCCTCCCCGTGGTGTCCGCGGCCCGCCGTTCCGTCCGTCCGGGCGGCGGAGGTCGCGGGCGGGGGCGTGGTTCGCCGCACCCAGGGTGTTCCCGGGTCCGGCAGCTCCGGCCATGGCGGTACGGCCTCGAACAGGTGCCGCCACGGAAGCACCGGGCCCGCGTGCCTGATGTAGTGGCGCAGGAGCCCGGCCGCTGCGCGCGCGTCGACGAGGGCGTCGTGCTGGCCGTCGAGCGGGACGCCGGCCACGGCGCAGCAGCTCGCGAGGGTACGGGGATCGCCGGGCAGGAAATGGGCCGCCCAGGTCATAGTGCAGACTCCGAGCCTGTGGTCCAGCGGCACGCCGATTCCCAGGCGGCCGAACTCGTAGGCGAGGAACCGGGCGTCGAACGGGAGATTGTGCGCGGCCACGACGCGCCCGCGCAGCAGCGCGGCGACCGTGCCGGCGATTTCCTTGAACGTCGGTGCCCTTTCTGCCTCGGCGAGGGTTATGCCGTGAACATGCTCAGGGCCGAGGTCGCGCTCCGGATTGACCAGGGTGGCCCAATCGCCGGTGACCTCGCCCGCAGGGTCGAGATGTACGAGACCGATTTCCACTATTCGGTCATTCTCTGAGGTCCGAAATCCAGTTGTCTCCACATCGACAACCGCATAACCAGGCGACTGCGATACCGGCCCCATGAGCGGACTTTACGATGAATAACGTCTCGGTTAAACCGGTATTCCGCCCCTGTGAATTCTCGTGAGCCGTCATCGTCTTCCCCGGCCGCCGTCACCGATCCGAGCGCCCCCTTAACCACCCCATCTTTCCAGGTGAGACCTCCCACCGACAACTTGAGTAGTCTTGACAACTCGCATTGTCGGTGAGAACGTTGGAGCATGTTCGAAGTGGCGGTGATCGAAGATCCGGCGGCGGCGGAGGCCTCGCTCGATCCGGTGCGGTCCCGGTTGCTGGCCGAGCTGGCCCGGCCGGCGTCGGCCACGATGCTGGCCGCCAAGCTGGGCATGCCGCGGCAGAAGGTGAACTACCACCTGAAGGCCCTGGAGCGGCACGGCCTGGTCGAGCTGGTGGAGGAGCGCCGCAAGGGCAACACCATCGAACGGGTGATGGCCGCCACCGCGGCGTCGTACGTCATCTCGCCGGTCGCGCTGGCCGCGGTGGCCCCCGACCCCGCCCGTTCCCCCGACCAGTTATCGGCGCGCTGGCTGCTGGCCGTCGCCTCCCGGCTGGTACGCGACGTGGGCGAGCTGGTCACCGGCGCCTCCAAGGCCCGCAAGAAGGTGGCCACGTTCGCGATCGACGGGCACGTGCGGTTCGCCTCGGCCGCCGACCGCGCCGCCTTCGCCGAGAAGCTGGCGGAGGTCGTCACCGCGCTGGCCGGCGAATACCACGACGAGACCGCCGAGGGCGGCCGTGTCCACCGTGTGATCGTCGCCCTTCACCCGCAGCTGCGAACCGAGATATCCGACATTTCAGAGGTCTCTGACATAAAGGAGTCGTAAGATGACCCACCCATTCGAGTTGCGCAAGGAAATCGTGCTGCGGGCGACTGCGGAACAGGTATGGGAAGCGGTCGCCACCGGGCCGGGTCTGGACTCCTGGTTCATGGGGCGTAACGAGATCGAGCCCGGCGAGGGCAAGACCAGGCATTTCTTCGGTGACATCCCGGCGGAGAGCACCATCACCGCCTGGGAGCCGGGCAAGCGTTTCGCCTTTCGCAGCGGAGAGGGCGAGGACGGCACGTTCATGGCGTTTGAGTATGTGGTCGAGGGGCGTGACAAGGGCAGCACGGTGCTGCGCCTGGTGCAGAGTGGCGTCCTCGGCGACGGCTGGGAGGCCGAGTTGGACGCGTTGAACAAGGGCTGGGACATGTACCTTCACACCCTTGACCAATACCTCACCCACTTCCCCGGCCAGTTCGCGCTCGTGGTCTTCGGCGCCCGTCCGAGCGAGGCGGGAGAACCCGCGTGGAAGGTGCTCCAGCGCGGCCTCGGCATCGAGAGCGAGGTCGTCCAGGGCGACCGGGTACGGCTGACCCCCGAAGGGTTCGAGCCGATCGAAGGCATCGCCGACTACGTGGCCCCGGGCTTTCTCGGGGTGCGCACCGGCGACGGGCTCTACAGGTTCATCAAGGGGATGCACGAAACGGTGGTGATCGGCCACCACATCTTCACCGACGAAGCCGACCCCAAGGAGACCGAGCAGGCCTGGCAGAGCTGGCTCGCCAAGCTCTTCGCCTAGTACGACCCGCTCTCCACCGACCAGGGCGGCGGCCAGCCGGCCCACCAGAGTCACCGCGATACGCGCCACCGAAGGTCACATGGCAATGGATGAGAGCACCAACCCACAGAGCGTCGACGAGGGTCAGCCCTCCGGCGAGGACTCCCAGGCGGCCGAGCCGCGCGGCCGAGGACGGCATCTACTACATCGTCAGCGACTGGGAGAGCGAGGAACGGTTCCACGAGTTCGAGCACAGCGCCGAGCACGCCGCCAACCGCATGC
>NZ_JBEZFH010000346.1:0-4712 GCF_040649355.1 Sphaerisporangium sp. NPDC049002
ATGTCCCAGTGGGTGCGCGGCGGCTTGGCCTTCTTCTGCTGAGGCTGCTCTGCATCCACCCTTAGCGCGGTAGCGCCGCAACTGCGGCACTCCCGCGGATCAGCGCGTCGGCCAGATCGTCGCGGCCGGCGAAGTAGCGGTACAGGGCGGGCCCCGACAGGCCGAGCTCCTTGGCGATGCGGGTGAGCGCGATGGCCGCGAGACCCCCCTCGGCGAGCTGCCTCAGGGCGATCTCCTTGATCTCCGCGCGCGTCTGCTCGCGGTAGCGGGCACGGAGCCCGCCCTCCGTCGGCGTCATGACCGTCTCCCTCCGCCGTCCGGGCGACCGCCCGGCGTGGATCCCAGGAGCCTACTCCAGAGGCGATTCATTCTAGGGAAAGTTAGTATTTATAACATCAGTGAGATGGTGAAAGTGAGATCACGCGGCGGTGGCGGACTCGGGCTCCCTGGACACCTGGTGCCGCCCGAGCACCCCCGCGCTCATCAGCACCGCCACCATCAGCGCGGTGACCAGCACGAACGAGACCGAGAGGCTGCTCAGCGCCGCGACACCGCCGATCGCGCTGGGCGCGACGAATCCCGAGCTGTAGCTGATCGTCGCCACCCCCGCCACACCCTCGCCCGGCGTCCGCGCGGCGTTGCCGGCCGCCCCGAACACCAGCGGCACGACCACCGCCACCCCGACCCCGATGAGCATGAACCCGGTGATCGCCGGCAGCGGGGTGCGGGCGATCACGACGAGGGCTCCGCCCACCGTGGCGAGCAGCCCGCTGATCCGCACGGTCGTCGCCGCGCCGAGCCGCCGCACCACCATGTCCCCGCAGAGCCGTCCGGCCGCCATGGTGAACGCGAACGCGGTGTAGCTCGCGGCGGCCACCCCGGCCGAGGTCCCGGTGACCTGCCTGAGGTAGACGGCGCACCAGTCCTGGCTGGCCGCCTCGGCGAAGATCGCGCAGAAGCCGATCAGGCCGAGGACGAGCACGTGCCGGGACGGCATCACGAACCTCGGGGGAGCCGCCTCGCCCTCCTCCGCACGCACGTCCAGCAGGAGAGGCCCGGCCGCGCCTCCCACCGCCAGCAGCACCAGGGCCATGACGCCCAGGTGGACGCGGGCGTCCACGCCGAGCTGGGCGGCCGGCACGCCGACGGCGCCCGCCGCCAGACCGCCGACGCTCCACATCCCGTGCAGCCCCGACATGATCGAACGGCCCATCCGCTGCTCGACCACGACCCCCTGCGCGTTCATCGCGACGTCGGCCATGCCCGCCACCGCCCCGTACAGCAGGAGCGTGAACCACAGCACGGCGAGGTTCGGCGCGAGGGCCGGCAGGGCCAGCGCCGCCGACCACAGCGCGATGAGGCATCTTGTGGCCGCCCGCCCGCCGAACCTGTGGATGACGCGCCCGGCCGTCGGCATCGCCACCATGGACCCGACCGCCGGGGCCAGCAGGGCGAGACCCAGCTCTCCCGGGCCCGCGTGAAGGTGGTCCTGCAGCCAGGGGATACGGGTGGCGAAGCTTCCTGTGACCGCCCCGTGGACCGCGAACGTGACCGCGACCGCCACCCGTGCCCTGCTCACCCCGCGAGAGTCCACCCGAGAAAAGCTAACAGAAAGGTTTCTTTCCCGGGAGTGCGTGATCACATGCCGGACCCGGGTTGACTCTCCCATCATGGGAGGCCTGAGGCTGGGACGCGTGTACGACGACACCGTCCTGTTGAGCATCGGAGAGCTGGCGGAGCGCACCGGGTTGTCGGTGAAGCTGATCCGTCACTGGTCCGACATCGGCGTGGTCCCGCCGGCGGCCCGTACCCCGGCCGGCTACCGCCTCTACGACGCCGAGGCGGTGGCCCGGCTCCAGCTGGCGCGCACGTTGCGCGATCTCGGTATGGGCATGGCCGCGATCCGCGATGTCGTCAACCGGGAGCGCGGCCTCGCCGAGGTCGCGGCGCTCCACGCCGACGCGCTGGAGGTACGGATCCGCACGCTTCGCCTTCAGCAGGCGGTGCTGCGATCGGTCACCGACCGAAGGCCCACCACCGAGGAGCTGACCTTGATGACCGACCTGGCGCGACTGTCCGCCGCCGAGCGCAACGCGATCATCCATGATTTCGTCGCGGAGACGATGGGCGATCTCGACCATTCCGCCTACCGGCAGGGACTCCTCGCCGTGACCCCCGACCTGCCCGAGGAGCCCACGGCCGAGCAGGTCGACGCCTGGATCGAGCTCGGGGGACTGGTCCGCGACCCGGCCCTGCGCGCCGCGATGCGCCGCATGGCCGCGTACGCCGCGAAGCACGCGCCAGGCGACCCCGAGGCGGCCGGGGAGCACGACGCCGGGGACCTCACCGACCTGTGGGTGCGGCGGGTCACCGAGGCGATCGGCGCGGGGATCGCCGCGGACTCCCCGGCGGCCGACCCGATCGTGGCCGGCATCGTCGCGGCCTGGCTGCCGTCCCAGGCGCCCACCGGCTTCGTGCCGGGCGGCGACGGCGTGGAGGCCCGCCGGCGGCTGCTGGAGCAACTGGAGATCGCCGCCGACGCCGGCGCCGAGCGGTACTGGCAGCTGATGTGCGTCATCAACGGTCTGCCGGTGCGCCCCAGCATCGCGGCGGCCGGCCAGTGGCTGATCACCGCGCTGCGTACGAACCCCGAACCGGGTGCCCGGGACGCGAGCGTCGCGGCGACGCTCGCCGAGGACGACACGGCGCCGGCCGGCCTCCTGGACGGCTGCGCACGGGTCCTGGCCGAGGTGGGCGCGCTGGTCGCCGCGGTCGTCCCCGATCAGATGGACGACCCCACGCCGTGCGAGGGCTGGGACGTGCGGGCCCTGCTCGACCACCTGGTCTACGAGAACCTGATGTGGACGAGCCTCGCCGAGGGCGCCCCGCGTTCCGACTTCACGGCCGACCACCTCGGCGACGACCATGTGGCCGCCTTCCGCTCCGCCGCGGCGGCGACGATGGCCGCGTTCGGCAGGCCGGGCATGCTGGAGGAGCGGTTCGGACCGGCGCCCGGCTGGCGGCTGGTCGAGCAGGTCGTCATCGAGATGCTGGTGCACGGCTGGGACCTGGCCACCGCGACCGGCCGTCCCACCGACCTCGCGCCGGACGTCGCCGAGGCCACCTTGCCCGCCGTGCGGGCGATCTACGGAGAGCTGCCCCGGACGCCCGGCGGCTCGTTCGCACCGGAGCGTGAGGCGCCGCCCGGCGCGACCGCGGCCGACCGCCTCGCCGCCTACCTCGGACGGGCCGTCGGCCGGCCTCCCTCGGAACGTGCCGCCGGATGGCCCGCCACGGAACGGAACCTTCGCCGGACGGGACCGTAGCCACTGGTCGCCATGCCGACGAATTCGCTCATCTTGACGGACAATATTGTCGCTGAAAGTGTTGCGGGCATGTTGGATGTGGCGGTGATCGAGGATCCGGCCGCGGCCGAGGTCTCGCTGGACCCGGTGCGGTCCCGGCTGCTGGCCGAGTTGTCAGAGCCCAGATCGGCGACGATGCTGGCGGCCAGGGTGGGCCTGCCCCGGCAGAAGGTGAACTACCACCTCAAGGCCCTGGAGCGGCATGGCCTGGTGGAGCTGATCGAGGAACGCCGGAAGGGAAATGTCACCGAGCGGGTGATGCGCGCGACCGCCGCGTCGTACGTGATCTCGCCGGTCGCCCTCGCGGAGGTACAGCCCGACCCCTCGCGGTCCCCGGACCAGTTGTCGGCGCGCTGGCTGCTGGCGGTCGCGGCCCGGCTGGTGCGGGACGTGGGCGAGCTCATCACCGGCGCGGCCAAGGCGCGCAAGAAGGTCGCGACGTTCGCGATCGACGGCGAGATCCGGTTCGCCTCCGCGGCCGACCGCGCCGCCTTCGCCGAGGAACTGGCCGACGCGGTGGCCGCTCTGGTGAGCAAATATCACGATGGGGCGGCAGAAGGCGGGCGCGACCACCGCCTCATCGTCGCCGTCCACCCGAGCATCACGGCCAGACCGGTCGAAAACGACACGCCCGAGACACCGACCAAGGAGTTGTAGCATGCGGCACGAATTCGAGGTGCGCGAAGAGATCCTGATCCCGGCGACTCCGGAGCAGGTGTGGGAGGCGATCTCCACCGGTCCGGGCGTCGACTCCTGGTTCATGGGGCAGAACGAGATCGAGCCGCGTGGAGGCGGCACGGTGACCCAGAGCCTCATGGGCAACACCTGGACGGCCACGGTGACCACGTGGGAGCCCTCGAAGCGGTTCATCTACCAGGGCGAGGAGCAGCCGGACGGCACCTTCATGGCGTGGGACTACCTGATCGAGGGCCGCGAGGGTTCGAGCACCGCGGTCCGCCTCGTGCACAGCGGGTTCCTCGGTGACGACTGGGAGGCCCAGTACGACGCCCTGAAGACGGGCGACGTCATCTACATGCGGAAGTTGCTCGCCTACCTCAAGCACTTCCCGGGCCGTACCTCGACGTTCAACACCCTCATCCCGGGCCCGCAGGTGTCCGACAAGGAGCGCGTGTGGGAGGCGTTCAAGGGCGCGCTCGGCGTGACCGGCTCGATCGCCGAAGGCGACCGGGTGCTGCTCACCGTGGACGGGCTCCCCAAGGCCGAGGGCGTCGTCGAGAGCATCGGCTACCCGGCGGCGCCCACAGCACGGCCGCCGCCAGCGCGAGGACGGCGACGGATCCGGCCGCCGTGCGCCAGCCGTACCGCTCCTCGATGGGCACCATGACC
>NZ_JBEZFH010000347.1:0-4671 GCF_040649355.1 Sphaerisporangium sp. NPDC049002
GACGGCGCCGAAGGTGGTGCCACCGGAGGTGAACGTGGACAGGTCCAGGGTCCAGCGGTAGGGCACGAGGTTGCGGGCGAGGAAGTCGCGGACCGCGAACGAGGGGGCCGACCAGCGGTGCCCGACGACGCGGGTCTCGGTGATCGTCTCGTCGGGCGCGGCGAGCCAGGCGTCGAGCATCGCGTCGACCACCGGGTAGAGCTTCTCCTCCGGCGGGTTCCAGGGCTTCAGCAGGTAGTGGTCGAGGTCGACGATGTTGATCGCGTCGATGGCCGCGTCGGTGTCGGCGTACGCGGTGAGCAGGACGCGGCGGGCGCGCGGGAAGATGTCCATCGCGGCCTCGAGGAACTGGATGCCGTTCATCTGCGGCATCCGGTAGTCGGCGAGGAGCACCGCGACCTGCTCACCACGCAGCTTGATCTCGCGGAGCGCGTCCAGGGCGGCCTCGCCGGAGTCGGCGCGCACGACACGGTAGCGGTCGCCGTAACGGCGCCGGACATCTCGGGCCACCGACCGGGAGACGGCCGGGTCGTCGTCAACGGTCAGAATTGCCGGGTTCGCCATGGAATCAATAAAATCACGCTCCTGGGTAAAGGGAGCCAGCCCCGGGGGGACGACAGCGGACGGCCCCGTCGGCGGAGACGTGTCAAGGGGCGCCGGAGCGCCGCGATCCCCGCTCCACGGCGACTCCGCGGACCCACCTCAGGGCCGGCCCGCGCGATCCCCAGTGCGCGGCAAGCCGGTTCCAAGAGCGGCCTGCGAGGATCGCGGCATGACGCATCCGACGACATCCGGCTGGGCGATCGGAAGGGGCCGCACCCCCGGTCTCATAGGCATGTACATCCTGTTCGTCTGCTGGGTGATCCTTGGGCTCCTGCCCGTGCTGTTCTCGACCCACGACCTGGAGCTGGCGCTGGGCAGGACCGGGGCGCCGGGGCGCCTCACCGTCGTCTCGTGCCAGGCCCTCGGCAAGGGCCGTTACGACTGCAGGGGCGAGTTCGTCCCCGACGACGACTCCCTGCGCACGACCATCGTGCGGGCGGCGCCCGAGTCCGAGGTGGGCCAGTCCTTCCGTGGACGGCTCGACGTCGAGACCGACCGCGTGGTCCGTACGGGCACCGCCGGGGTGCTGGCCCAGCTCGCCCTCATCGGCCTCACCCCGCTGGTGTACGCGGGGCTGCCGTACTCGCTGATGTTCGCGCTGCGCATCAGGCGGGGGCGCAAGACGGCGGGGATCCTCGGCCTGGTGGTCACCGGCCTGTCCCTCGTGCTGGTCGTGACCGGGCTGGTCGCCGCCTACGCGTGACGCGCTTCGTGCGGCGCTGCCCGGCCTGCGCCGCCATGGGCCGGCGCGACGTGCAGCTCGTGTGGGAGGTCGCCCACAGCGAGGCCGAGCAGGTGATCACGCTCGATCTCGTGCGCGGCCTGCTCGACGGCTTCCCCGGCTCCCCGAGCCCTCCTGACGGCCGCACGACCGACCCGGTCGAGCGGGCCGCCCGCCGGAGGCGGCGCCGCGCGGACCCGCCGGGCGGGGCGGCGCAGGACGCCACTTCACACGGGATTCGGCGGGTTTCGCCGTGACGGCATGGCCACCGCCATCAACAGCCCGGCCAGCACCACGATCGCCGTGGTGACGAAGGCCGTCTCATACGAGTACGCGGCGAGCCGGCCCGCCACGAGCGGGCCGACGGTCATGCCGAGATCGGCGGTCATCTGGTAGGCCGCCACGGCGGTGCCGCCATGTCCCTGGGTGACATCGCCGACGGTGGCCGCCCCGCCCGTGGTGCAGAAGGCAGTGCCGAGGCCCATCAGCGCGAAGGCCAACAGGTACCCGGGCAGCGTCTGCCAGGCGGTGACCACGACGAGACTGCCGAGGACCAGGCCCTCGCCCAGCAGCAGCGAGGGGCGGCGCCCCCACATGTCGGCCGCCCTGCCCGCGACCGGCAGGGTGACGGCCTGGAGCACCGCGCCCACCGCCAGGCTGACCCCGACCCAGGTGGGCGCGGCCTTGACCACGAACAGCAGGAACAGCGGAAGCACCGAGACCCGTACCCCGAAGACCGCCCACCCGAGACCGAAGTTCGTGGTCAGCGCCGCCCTGTAGGGCTGCTGCCTCAGGGCGTGGGCCACCGACATCCGTCGCCCGGCCGGGCCGGCGGGCCGTGCCGGCGCGCTGAACAGCGCGGCGCGCGCCAGCGTGACCGTCGCGATCGTCCCGGCGACCGCGACCGCCGCGCCGTACACGAAGAACGGCAGACGGGGCGAGATCCCCATCAGCCCTCCGCCCAGGGCGGGACCGGTCACCGTGCCGAGGTAGTAGCCCCCCTGGAAGTACCCGCTGGCCCTGCCCCTGTGCGAAGCGGGGGTCACCCGCAGCAGCAGGTTCATCGCCGACACTGTGTACAGTGCCGAGCCGATGCCGCAGGCGCCCCGGAAGATCAGCAGTTGCGGGTAGTTCCAGGACAGGCCCGCGAGGACGCTGGTCACCGCGAGCAGCGCCATGCCCGTGGTGAGCACCGCCCGCTCCCCGAACCGGTTGACCAACCGGCCGCCGGGCAGGCCGGTGGCCAGGCGCATGAACGCGAACGCCGACACCACCGCGCCGACCGCCGCGCTGCCCACGCCGAACTCGCTGGCGAAGACCGGAATGGCGGGTGACTGGATGCCGAAGCCGACCGCGACGGTGAACGCGACGGCGGTGAGGATCTTGACTTCCCGTGGCAGCTCCCGGAATCCGCCCACCTAGGCCCGCTGCCCGGCGATCTCGTCCAGGAGTTGGGGCACCACCTGGAACAGGTCGCCCACCACCCCGTAGTCGGCCAGCTCGAAGATGGGCGCCTCGCCGTCCTTGTTCACCGCGACGATCGTCTTGCTGGTCTGCATCCCGGCACGGTGCTGGATGGCGCCGGAGATGCCGACGGCGAGATAGAGCTGCGGTGAGACGGTGACCCCGGTCTGGCCGACCTGGTGCGCGTGCGGGTACCAGCCCGCGTCGACCGCCGCCCGCGACGCGCCGACGGCGCCGCCCAGGGCGTCGGCGAGCCGCTCGACGAGCGCGAACTGCTCGGCCCCCGCCAGGCCGCGGCCACCGGCCACCACGACCTCGGCCTCGGTCAGCCCCGGCCTGCCGGTGCTCTCCCTGACCGTGCGCGAAACGACGCGGGTACGCCGCGCCGCCTCGTCCGGTTCCACGGTGCTCCGGGTGACGGCCGGCGTCAGCGGCTCGGGCGAGGGCACGACGGCGTTCGGTTTGATCGCGATGATCGGGGTGCCCCGGACCACCCGGGAGGTGACCACGAAGCCCGCCGCGAAGGCCCACTGCGTGACGACGGGGCCGGACGGGCCGGCCTGCACGTCCACCGCGTCGGTGAGAACGCCGCCGCCCAGCCGCACGGCCAGGCGTCCCGCGATCTCCCTGCCCTCCGGGGTGGACTCGGTGAGGACGGCCGCCGGCGCGGTCTCCGCGGCGAGGCCGGCGAGCACCCCCACCCAGGCGACCGGGTATTCCTCGATCTCCTTGGACTCGATCACATGCACCCGCCCGGCGCCGTGCCTGCCGAGCGTCTCCACCGTCTCGTCGCCGATCGCGCCTGCGCAGACGGCCACCGGGGTGCCGAGCCGGCGTGCCAGGGTGAGCAGTTCCAGACTCGGCTTGCCGACCTGTCCCGCGATGCGCCCGACGAGCACGAGAACCTCTGCCACGGTGATCCCTCCTCAGATGAACTTGTGCGTGGACAGGAAGCCGGCGAGCAGCCGGCCTCCCTCGCCGTCGTCGGGCACCGCGGTCCCTGCCACCCGGGCGGGCCTGGCCGTGATCTCGTCGACCACCGTCCGGGACGCGGCGCCGACCTGGCCGGCGGGTACCCCGAGGTCGCCGAGGGTCCAGGTCTCCAGTGACTTCTTCTTGGCGGCCATGATCCCTTTGAAGGACGGGTACCGGGGCTCGCCGCTGCGGTCGGTCACCGAGATCACGGCGGGCAGCGCCGCCTCCCATTGCTCGGTCGCCCGCGCGGCCTCCCGCCGGATGCGGACGGTGCCGCCGCCCGGATCAAGGGCCACCTCGTTCGCGAAGGTGAGCTGGGGCAGCTCCAGGTGCTCGGCGAGCATCGCCGGCACCACCGAGGTGCCGCCGTCGGTGGAGGCCATGGCGCACAGCACCAGATCGGGCGAGAGGCGGCGCAGGGCGGCGGCGAGGACCAGGGCGGTGGCGGGCGCGTCGGAACCGGCGATCGCGTCGTCGTCGACGTGGACCGCCGCGTGCCCTCCCATCGCGAGGGCCCTGCGCAGGGCCTCCGCCGCGCCGGCCGGGCCGACGGTCAGATGGGTGACGTGCGCGTCCGGCGCCGCGTCCAGGATTTTGAGCGCCTGTTCGACGGCGTACTCGTCCAGCTCGGAGAGCCGGCCGCCCGCGCCCTCACGGTCGACCGTGAGGTCGGGGCCGAACCCCGGCTCGGAGCTCATGTCGGGTACGTACTTGACACAGACAACGATCTTCATGGTTCACCGTCCCCGGAACGTGGGCTTGCGCCTCTCGACGAACGCGGCGGCGGCCTCCTTGTGGTCGTCGCTGACGAAGGTGCCGCCCTCCAGCGCGAGCCCGAGGTCGATCAGCAGGTTCAGCCGTTCCTTGACGATCTTGTTCACGGTGGCCTTGGTGCCCTGGACGGCCAG
>NZ_JBEZFH010000348.1:0-4665 GCF_040649355.1 Sphaerisporangium sp. NPDC049002
ACGTCGTCCGGGGCGATCTCGATAACGCTGCCGAGTAGGCGGGGTCGCTCGTATCGGGTCAGGATGTTCTGCCAGGGGGGCCAGGCCGATGCCGCCGCGCGGAGGAACGCGCCGTTGGCCGGGCGGCGGTTGAGCTCCTTGGGCGTCTTCAGCTTCACGATGTCCGCCGGGTAGTCGCCCTTGGCCGCGAGGTCGCCCCCCGCCGTCTTGGTGGCGCCGAACCCCTCGGCCTTGCCGAGCCGGGCGAGGACGGCCGAGGACGTGCACAGCTTCCGGCCGCCGACCGAATCGCGCAGGCCGCCGAGGTCGCTTTCGAGCCCGCGCAGCGCGGCGACGAAGTCCGCGTGCTCGGCCGCGACCTCGGCGGGAGGCGTCACCGTCCCGAGCTTCTCGGCCGCGTCGGTGACCGCGCTCTCGGCACGTTCGAGCCGCTGGTTCAGCGACTTCAGTGACCGGGACTTGGCCAGCCCGCCGAGGGAGGAACCGACCGGCCCGGCGGCGGCCGTGAGGGCCGCGCGGTACTCCTCGGGGGAGGAGCCTGCCGGGGCGCTCGACGACGGCGTCCCATCGGCCGTGCCGCCGCCCGTGGAGGCGTCAGGCGAGGGTCGCGAGGGGTCGCCGACGGAGCTGCACGCGGCGAGGACGAAGGTCATGGCAAGCGCGGCGGGAAACCATCGGGGGACGATCATCTGGTCGATGATCGGGGAGACCCGTGAACGTGTCAAGGCGGCCGTCACCGCAGCGTCAGGGACAAGTCACCTGATCAGCCACACAACAGGTCGTAATTCCTACTCGACCGGACGGAAGACGAGCAGGGAGCGGGGGCGTTTGCGGAGGACCACCGCGCCGGGGGCGGTGAAGGTCTCGCCGTCCCTCGCCAGCCGCACCTCGGCCTCGGAACCCGACGGGGAGGCCACGTGCACGGTGTCCGCCCGCCACTGAAGATAGTGGCGCGACAGCCCCACCCCGCCGAGGATCGTGCTCACCATGGCGCGCAGGCGCGGCAGCCGCGAGGCGGCCGTCAGCAGCCGGATGTCGAGCACTCCGTCCTCCAGCCGGTCCCTGCGGGTCGGGGCGACGCCACGCGACTCGTACGCGCAGTTGCCCGCGAACAGGAGCCAGACCCTGCGCCGCACGCCGTCGACCACCATCTCGCCGGGACGTCGGTTGTGCATGAGCACGTCGGCCATGGCCAGCACCAGGGCGGGCCACTTCCCGATCTTCCCCTCCCAGTCCTCCCGGCGGTCGACGACCAGGGGGTAGATGCCGAGGCTCGCCGTGTTGAGGAAGACCCGCCCGGCGACCTCGCCGACGTCCACCGCGACCACGTGCCCGGAACGGTACGCGTCGGCGGCCTCCTGGATGGTCTCCATGCCGAGCGTGCGGGCGAAGTGGTCGAGCGTGCCGGCGGGGATGGGCAGCAGCGGGACGCCGTGCTCCAGCGCCGCCTGCGCCCCGCAGTTCATCGTCCCGTCGCCGCCCGCGACGGCGAGCACCCTGGCACGTCCGGCGGCGTCCTGGAGGCGCTTCATCAGGTCGTCCCCCGGCTCCGCCTCGATGACCTCGGCCTTGGGCAGCGCCCTGCGTACGGCGGCGGCCGTGCTCGGGTCGCGCCCCGCCGCGTTGTTGACCACGGCCACCACCCCCTCGCCGTCGGGGTCGAGGTCGTACGGCGGGGCGGTCATGGCGACGCGGGCCTCGCCGATGACGGTCTGGCCCGGCCAGAGGCGCTTGGTCACCAGCGCCGCCGTCACGCCGAGCGCCATCCCGGCGAGCACGTCGCCGGGATAGTGGACACCTGTGTAGACGCGGGAGAAGCAGACCGCCCCCGCCGTCACGGCGACGGGCACGGCCACCCGCGCCGGCGCCTCCATCGCCACGGCCGTGGCGAACGCCGCCGCGGACGCGGAGTGGCCCGACGGGAACGAGTGCGAGGACGGGATCCTGCCGAGGCGCGCCAGCGGGAAGTCCACGATGGACGGCCGCGCGCGGGCGAACGCCTGCTTGCCCAGCAGGTTGACCACGGGGCTCGCCAGGCTGACCGCCAGGAGCCCGCGCGTGGCGGCGCGGCGCATCCCCCTGCGCCCGGTGAACGCCAGGCCGCCCGCGACGGCGGCCCACAGCAGGGAGTTGTCGGCGGCCCGCGACAAGCGGGGGATCACGTGGTCGAACCCGGGCAGGTGCGCGGCGGCCACCGACCTGAACAGCCGCCGGTCGAGCTCGCCGAACCGCTTCTTGATCCGCATGACGTTGTCCGTGGCCTTCCGCATGCCTTCGTTAGTGCCCAGGGAATCCGCGGCCAGTCACCCTCCGTGGAGATCGGCCCGACCCGTCCGCGCATGTCGGCGCGTGTCCCGGCCTCGCATGTCGGCGCGTGTCCCGGCCTTGGCGCCCGCCACCCTCCCGCGCCTCGCGTACCGCCCGCGTCAGGGAAGCGGGCGGCGGCCCTGGAAGCCCAGATCGCTCCGGTGGTACCAGCCGAGCGCGGTCTCGCCCTCGATCCAGCACAGGCGGACCGACACCCCGCCGAGGAAGGACGGGAAGTCCACGAGCACCGGCGCGATGCCCTTGACCTCGATGCCCTGCTCGCCGAACCAGCTGAGGACCTCGGCCACGCGCGCCTGCAGGCCCTTCGCCTCGGGGATGCCCCCGAGCGCGGACCGTCCGGCGGTGCTCAGATCGTGGCTGAGCTCGGCCAGATCGGCGCGGATGGCGACGACCTCGTCGACCCTTTCCCGTACGAGCGGCATGAGGCTCCGCGCCTCGTCCACCGTGAAGGTCCTGTCCACAACCGGAACGCTATCCCCCGCCGGGGCGGGGCGCGTCACCGCCGAGCGCGTCGCGGAGCACCTCGTCGACGTCGAGCTCCAGGACCCACGCGTCCTGGCTCCCGCACGGGTGACGCCGTCGCGCCGGGACGCCCGCGCGCTCGTCCCGCACCCGGCTGAAGGCGGCGCTGAAGAACCTCTCCTCCCCCACGACGCGGCATAGCCCGATCACCCTGGCGTACAGGAGCTGGGGCTCCCCGGGTTCCGACCCCGACCCCGGTCCGGAGCCTGGGCCTGGGGTCGAACCTGGGCCTGAACCCGGCCCGGGGCCCTCGTCCGGGACGGTGCCCGGGTCGCGCTCGGGGGGTGGCGTGCGATACCCCCCGAGCGCTCGGGCCACGGCCTCAGAAAGCACCGGATCACTGCTCACGCCCACCTCCCGTTACCAACTGTGTCGCCATGGTGACATCGATGGGTCTGACCGGAGGCCGGAAGCCTCCGGGAGGGAGAGATTTCTTCTACCGCGGATCACGTCCGTAGGCAGAGGAGTAAGTCTCCGGATCGCGGTTCAGGCGGGCCGGTCACGCGGGCAGGTCACGCGGGCAGGTCACGCGGGCAGGCGGGCGAGGTGGACGCGCCTGGCCTCGTCGATCAGGCGCAGGTAGTCGCCGAGCTGCTCCTTGGTGTCCAGCCTCGCCCGGTCCCTGATCAGTTCCTCCAGCCGGTCGAGCCACTCAAGGCACCAGAGGAGGTCCTCGGCGCGGGCCACCCGCCGGCCGCGCACGTCCACGTAGACCGGGCTGGTGTGCGCGAACACCTCGGTGAACAGCGATCGCGGATGGGGGCCGCCCTCGGCGAGGGCGACGACGTAGGTCGGCGCGCCGACGACGAACTCCGCCGTGAGCTCGCCGGGCGGGCCCTCGGCCAGCACGCCGTCCGCCGTGCGGATCGACAGCCGCTCCACCTCCGGACCGATGACCCGGACGGTGACCCTCACCCGGTCGCCGGGAAGGCGGTCGATCGTGTCCCCCGGCTCGTGACCGTCCACGGTGAGCTCGACGAACGGCCCCGTGGTCGCGAACGTGCGCCCGCGCCGCACGGCCTCGGCGTAGGAGGCGGCGGTCAGCGGCCCCTCCACCTTGGCGTACGTCCGCTCCCAGCCGAGCGGGCTCGCCACCATCTCCATCCGCTGCCGGGTGAACGACAGCATCGAGTCGGTGCCCGCGACGGCGGCCAGGCGGTTGCCCGCGCCGAGCAGCCGCCGGTACACCGCCGACGATCCGGCGGCCGAGGAGAAGTGCAGCACCTCCATGCTGTCGACCAGGCCGAGCGCGGCGTCGACCACCGCCATCCGCGCCGAGCACTGCCGCCGTCCGGTGCCGATGACATCGCCAGGGGTCTCGACGGGCGAGTGGAAGGAGTGGGCGTAGCCGACGATCGCGCCGAGACCCCGGAGCTCCTCGCACGCCACGCTCGTGGGCGGCCAGTCGGGGGCGCCGGCGAACCCGCTGTGGTAGCGGCCCGGCGGGGCGGTCATCCCGAAGGCGTGGAGGTGCCCGAGCAGGTCGTCGCGGTACTCGACGCCCATGCGGGCGACGTGGGTCGCGTCCGACCACGGCAGGTCCTCGCCCGCCCAGTGCTCCAGCGCCTCCCGGTCGAAGACGCGCCCGCCGGAGACGTTGGCGGCGAGCAGGTTGAGCACGTGCAGGTCCTCGCCGTGCTGCATGGCCGCCGCCATGGCCGGGGTGGCCACGAGGTCCCCGGCGAAGTTGAGGTGCACGTGCAGGTCCCCGCCGTACCATCCCTTGGCCGCCGCGTCGTGGATCCGCGCCGGGGCCGACTCGGCAAGCCGCTGTAGGCTTGGTCGAGCGCATGATAGGCAGGCCAGGGCGTGGTG
>NZ_JBEZFH010000349.1:0-4665 GCF_040649355.1 Sphaerisporangium sp. NPDC049002
GTCGAGCAGAGCCGCGGCGTCGGGGCGGGCTGGGCGGCGCCGGACTGGTCCTGGTGACCCCGGCGCTGCTGGACGGCCCCGGGGTCGCGGCCCGGCTGACCAGGGTCAACGCCGCGGCCAGCACCGCGGGCGTCCTCGCTCCCCTGGCCCTGGGCGCGCTGGACTCCCTCGGCCCCACCGGACGCCTCGTCCTCCTCGCCGCCGTCCCTCCTCTGCTGGTCGCCGCGGGGGTCACCACCTCCCGTCCGGCCACCTCCCATCCGGCCACCGCCCACCGGCCGCCCCCCGCCGGACCGCCCACCTCGGTCCCACCCGCCTCCGTCCCGCATACGCGTGGCGCGCGGGGGGTGAGGGGGGTACGGGCGTCGCGGCGGGAGGTCGCCCGGCGCTGGACGCGTGTGACGCTGGCCGTGTCGGTGGAGTTCTGCTTCGCCGTGTGGGCGGTGGCCCGGCTGCAGGAGACCGGAGTGACGCCCGGCGAGGCCGCCGGGCTGGGAAGCACGTTCGCCATCGGCATGGCCCTTGGCCGTATAGCCGCGCCACGCCTGGTCCAGCGCGTCCGCGTCGTCCCCCTGTGCGCGGTGACGATCGCCGCCGGGGCGCTGGTGGTCGTCGCCACGAACGGACCCCTCTCGGTCGCCGCCGGTCTCGCGGTCGCGGGCCTCGGCGTCGCTCCCCTCTACCCCGTGACCCTCGCCGACCTCGTCGCGACCCCGGACCTGCGGGCCTCGCACTCGGCCTCCCTGGGCGCGCTGGCCTCGGGTACGGCCATCCTGCTCGCGCCGTCCGCCCTGGCCGCCCTCGGCCAGGTGGCCGACCTTCGCCTGGCCTTTCTCGTCACCGTTCCGCTCCTCGTGGCCCTGGCCGCGATGAACCCGCGACAGTACGAGTGAGGACGTCCCGTGGCTCGGGCCGGCGGCGGCCGCCTCAGGCCGGGCGTGCCGCTGTTCACCACCGGGTTCTCACCGGCGTACTCCGAGCTCACAGGAGCCCGCACGCCGAACAGCGGCACGATCGTCCTCACCTACGCGAAGAAGCGATCCCCTCCTCCGGCGCCGTCAACTGCACGAGGAACGACTCCGCGCCGGAGACCCTCACGCGCTGGACGTGCACGGGGACGAGCCGCTGCCGGATCCCCGTGGGGAGGTCGCCGACGCCGGGAAGCAGCACCACGGCCGTCCCGCCGGGCGCGAGGACACGACGCAGTTCCGTCCACCAGTGCGAGGAGGACGCGGCGAGCAGGCCGTGGGGGGCGACCTGGCCGCCCCACGGGGGATTGCTCAGCACCCGGTCGACCGTGCCGTCCGGTACGGGCAGACGGCCGGCGTCGCCCCGTTCGATGGTGACGGGCAGCCCGGCCGCGTTCCGTTCCGCCGCCCGCAACGCCTCCGACGCCAGGTCGAAGCCGTGGAAACGGGCCCCCGGCTGCTGCGACCAGGCCTCGATCAGCAGCGTTCCGGCCCCGCAGCAGGGGTCCAGGACGGTGTGACCGGGACGGATGCCGGCCATCCGCGCCATGGCGGCGGCCAGCGGAGGATGCAGGGTCCCCGGCACGGAACACCGTTTGTATTCGCGCCGGTGCAGGGGCCGGCCGGCGATCCGCAGCATGAGGGTGGCCCGCGTGCCGTCCAGGGTCACCCGCCAGCCGCTGTGGCCGGGCGGGGGCGCGGTCCCCGCCCGCCGCGAGTGGTAGCCGAGCCCCAGCCGGCGCGCCAGCGCGTGCCCGACGGCGTCCTCGACGTCGTAGCGGTTGAAGTTGCGCCTGCCCAGGAACGACGCCGACACCTCGACGCCGGTGACCTCGCCTGGGCCTCCATGACTCTCGCGCAGCCGCATCAGCGAGCCGGCCTCGGCGAGGTCGGCGAGCCGGGCGAGCGCCTCGACGCTCTCCCTGGCGGTGCCGGTGTCGGCACCCTGCGCGGCCAGCAGGAACACGTCGTCGGCGGTGCGCAGCGCGACGGCCCGCGGCTCCGATCGGCTCGTGCGGAAATGAACCTCGCGATGCCCCAGATGAGTGATCACGCCGAGTCCGAGCTGGAGTATCTCGGCGGCGAGCGCCGGCTCCAGCCCGTGAACGCAGCGCGCCACCAGGCTCGCCGTCACGTGACGGCGAGGACACTGGGACGCGGGGCGGTGAGAAAAAACGCGCGAACGCGCATAGTGATCGTTCTTCTCCCACGTCAGCCCGGGGCAGCGCTCCGCCACCCCGCCTCGTCGACGACGGGTCGAACCTCGCTTCGCCGACGGCGGGCTAGCGCAGGTGGAAGAAGAACGTGAACGTCACAGTCGAGGATCTTAGGACGGCGAAGGCCGCGCGCTCAACCGATATTCCCGCGACTGATCCGCGGGTCTCCACGAGCCGGCTCCGGCGGGGGTCACGGGCTCGGAACGCCGGTGCCGCGCCTGCCCCGGCCGGCCAGCACGTCCGCGAGCGACGGCCGGGACTCGTCCGGCCTCGGACCTCGCTGGGCGAGCTGGACCAGGACGCCGTGCGCCTCCTTGGGATGCAGGAAGACCTCGCGCCAGCGCGGGTCGACGAGGTTGAGAGCGTGCAGGCGGTAGCCCCGCTCGCTCAGCCGGGCCACGGCGGCGTCGATGTCGCTGACGTGGAAGTTCAGGTGGTGGACGCCGCCACGGCCCCGGGTGAGCTCGAAGAAGGAGTCGAAGAAGGACGACCCGGCGAGCGGCTCCATGAGCTCGATCTTGCTCCCGTTGCCGTACTCCAGCTGCAGGGTCCGGTAGCCGTTGGCCACGTTGTCGCCGCCGCCCAGGTGGACGCCCCCGAGCAGGTCGAGGTAGATCGGCAGCAGGTCCCTGATGCGCGGCGCCGCGACGGCCGTGTGGTCGAACGTCACCTCGAACCCTTCCAGCTCCCGGGCGATGTCCATCCTCGGCTCCTTCAGGCATCGAATACTAGAATTTCATTCTAGCCAGAGGATCGGGCCGGCAGGATACGCCCGCGCCCGGGGGGCGGCAGGCTCACGCGGACGACTTGGCCAGCGACGCCGAGGACAGGTGCGACAGCACCTCGCGGAGCCGCTCGCGGAACGCGGGATCGACGAGCCTTCCGGCGGGGTCGAACTGGCCCAGTTCCGGGGAGACGGTGGCGTCGGCGCCGTACACGACCGCTCCCGCCGCCCCGAGGGCACGGCGCAGCTGGGTCTGCGTCCACATCGACTCGTACGGGCGCAGGCACGACGTCACCACGACGACCGGCTTGCCCAGCAGCACCGTGCCGCCGTGCTGGGAGGACATCCAGTCGAGCGCGTGGCTCAGCTGGGGCGGCAGGACGCTGTGCCCCGGTGCCGTGATCAGCATGCCGTCCGCGTCCGCCAGGGCGTGGCAGAGCTCGTCGACGGGGCGCGGCAGCGGGCCTTCCTCGAAGGGCGGCACCTGGTCGAGCCCGTCCCAGATCTGCAACTCCGCCGACGCGGGCAGCTCCCGCCCCGAGGCCTCCAGCAGCCTGCGGACGTACGCCTTCGACAGGAGGCTCCCCGCGATTCCAACGACCTTCATGATCGACCCCGCATCTGTCGCGACCCTGCGACGTTATGAGCGAGGGGGCGCCTCATCGGCCGGGCCGCCTCACGGCGGCCGCCGGCACGTGAGCCCCCCAGCTGTCCGACACAACCGCTCAACCGCGTTGTGGTGATCGGCCACGGAGCGTCTGTCCACGGCACCGTCAGAGGTCACCCCGTCCTGCGCGAGATCCGGGATGCCGGCGTCTGCGGGCTTCACGATCAACCACACAGCGCCCGCTGCCCACGAAAACCGGTTACGAACGCGGCACACGCCGGGATCTCGCTTCTGTACCGTCCGCGGTATGAGGAAACTGGCCTTTTCCACGCTGGGCTGCTCAGGACTGCCTTTGGCCGAGGTCGCCGCGATGGCGGCGCGCACCGGCTGGCCGGGCCTGGAGCTGCGTTCCGCACCGGACGAACCCGTCCACCGAGGGCTCTCCCCGGAGGGCAGGAGGTCGGCGCGGTCCGCGCTGGCGGGCGCGACGGTGATCTGCGTCGCCTCCTACGTGAAGGTGGCCGAGCTCGGCGTCGAGGACGACGAGGTGGTGGCCGCCCTGCTCGCGGAGGCGGAGCTGGCGCGCGACCTCGGCGCGAGGGCGGTCCGCGTGTTCCCCGGAGGCCTCGGTGACGGGCACGACGACCAGCGGGCGGCACGGCGGCTACGCGCCGCGGCGCCGAGGCTGCCCAACGGCGTCGAGATCTGGCTGGAGACCCACGACTCCCACCCGAGGGGCCGTGACATCGCGCGTGTGCTGTCCGTGGTGGACCGCCCGGGGGTGCGGGCGATCTGGGACGTCGCCCATCCGTGTCTGGCCGGGGAGGCGGTCGCCGACACGGCGGCGGTGCTGGCGCCGTGGCTGGCCCACGTCCAGGTGAAGGACCGGCCTTCGCCGGAGGACCCCACGCCGGTGCCGCTCGGCGACGGCATGCTGCCGCTGGGGCCGGTGCTCACCACCCTGCGTGACGCCGGTTACGGTGGGTGGGTGAGCCTGGAGTGGGAGCACAAGTGGCATCCGGCCCCCACGCCCCTGGAGGAGGCGCTGCGCGCCGGGCGCGCATGGCTGGCCACCCTGCCCGGGCTCGATTAGCACACCTGTTCTCCGCCCCCACGGCGACCCGCCTTTTCCCGGTGTGGTCGACTGCT